>JBCBZV010000020.1:0-41664 GCA_039815155.1 Pseudomonadota bacterium | reverse complement strand
GAGGGTTCGGGGAAGAACAACCCAACTCATATAGGTAGAGCTATGTCTCAAGTAAGTATGCGGGACCTGCTGCAGGCGGGCGCGCACTTTGGTCATCAGACCCGTTATTGGAACCCGAAAATGTCTCAATACATTTTTGGTGCACGGAACAAAATCCACATTATCAACCTGGAGCACACGGTGCCGGCCTTTAACGAGGCGTTGGCCATGGTGCAGCGTCTTTCCGCATCCAACAACAAAATCTTGTTTGTTGGCACGAAGCGAGCGGCTGGAAAAATCGTCAAGGAGCAAGCGGAGCGTGCGAGCATGCCCTACGTATCGCACCGTTGGCTTGGTGGAATGCTCACCAACTACAAGACGATTCGCGCCTCGATCAAGCGTCTCCGAGAGCTAGAGAGTCAGCAGGAAGACGGTACCTTCGCGGCGCTGACAAAAAAAGAAGCGCTGATGCGAACTCGGCAGATGGAAAAGCTTGAAAGAAGTATCGGTGGTATCAAAGGCATGGGTGGCTTGCCCGACGCATTATTCGTGGTCGATGTCGATCACGAGCGCATTGCAATCACAGAAGCCAACAAACTCGGTATCCCTGTGATTGGCGTTGTGGATACGAACAGCGATCCGGACGGGGTCGATTACGTCATTCCGGGGAACGATGACGCGATTCGCGCGATCAAGTTGTATGTGACCGCAGTCGCAGAAGCCTGTCTTGCTGGCAAAGGCGATGCCGGTGCCGCTCCCGCTGCCTCCGACGAATTCGTCGAGGAAAGCACTCCGGAAGCAGCCGCGGAAGAAACCGTCGCTGACGCGTAGGCACCAAGTTTTTATAGAAATTCCTTTTTGAGACACGGGCGGTCCAAAAGCGGGCTGTCCAGGAGAAATAGTAATGTCAGCTGCACTGGTGAAAGAACTCAGAGAGCGAACGGGTCTTGGACTCTTGGAGTGCAAAAAAGCACTCAGAGAAGCCGATGGAAATATCGAAGCGGCAATTGAAGAACTGCGTAAGTCCAGCGGTATGAAGGCCGCCAAAAAGGCTGGTCGAACCGCTGCCGACGGAGTAGTGGCGGCGAAAATAGCCGACGACGGTTCCTACGGCGTACTGGTCGAAGTCAATAGTGAAACGGATTTCGTCGCCCGTGACGAGAGTTTCCTTGCCTTCGTTGAGAAAGTCGTGAACGCGGCCTTTGAGCAGCGCCAGACAGACGTTGCCGCGCTAACGGAAGGCGCGTTGGAGCAGGATCGAGAAGCGCTAGTCCAAAAGATCGGCGAGAACATTGGTGTACGCAGGGTGTCATTAATCACGGCCGATAGCGGCGTTGTGGGCGCCTACGTGCACGGTAATAAGCGTATCGCTGTGCTTGTTGAACTCGGCGCCGGAGACCAAGACTTGGCGCGTGATATTGCAATGCATGTCGCCGCGGTCAATCCTCAGGTGGTTGCGCCGGACGATATGCCCGAGGAACTCGTCAATAAAGAAAAGGAGATCTACACCGCGCAAGCACTCGAGTCTGGAAAACCTCCGGAAATTGTCGAGAAAATGATCGGCGGTCGGATCAAGAAATTTCTTGCAGAAAACAGCTTAGTTGAGCAGCCGTTTGTTAAGGATCCAGACACCAGCGTCGGCAAGTTAGTAGCTGCAGCGGGGGCTTCCGTTGCATCTTTCGCGCGCTTTGAGGTGGGCGAAGGAATCGAGGTTGAGGAAGTGGATTTTGCCGCTGAGGTTGCTGCGCAGCTTCAAGACTAGGCTCACAACAGCGGGGCGAAACGGGGCTTCTGCCCCGTTTTTTTTAACTGGATGTTCAAGTCTTATTGTCGCCGGCCAGCCAATCGGTTTATTTGGGACAAATTAGGATGAAAGGTTCGTTAAATACGCCCGTGACGCGGGAGGACCGGCAGAAATTTAGTAGACTGCCGCACGGAGGGACCCCATGACCGGCAAAAGCGAAGAAAAAAAGTACAAAAGAATTCTACTAAAGCTATCCGGCGAAGCACTTACCGGCGCAGAACACTTTGGTATTGACCCCAAAATTCTTGACCAGATGGCCCTAGAGATCGGCCAGCTTGTCGGTATTGGTGTGCAGGTTGGTCTGGTCGTGGGAGGTGGAAACCTATTCCGAGGTGCCGCGCTGCAAGCGGCAGGGCTTGATCGGGTTACTGGGGACCACATGGGAATGCTGGCGACGGTAATGAACGCCTTGGCGCTGCGCGATGCCTTGGAGAGATCAAACATCGCGACGCAAGTAATGTCGTCGATTCCTATGAGCGGGGTCGTTGATCACTATGATCGACGCAAGGCAATTCGCGCACTTTCGAACGGTGACGTGGTCATTTTTTGCGCTGGCACCGGCAATCCCATGTTCACAACAGATTCTGCCGCCTGTCTGCGTGGCATCGAGGTGCTCGCAGAGGTAGTTCTGAAGGCCACCAAAGTCGATGGCGTGTACTCTGCTGATCCGGTTAAAGACCCGAATGCGGTTAAGTTTGATCGACTTGCCTACGACGAGGTGTTAGACCGTAAGTTAGAGGTCATGGATCTCACGGCCATCTGTCTATGCCGCGACCACAACATGCCGGTCCGAGTCTTTGAGATGGAAAAATCCGGAGCATTGCTAAACATTGTGCGCGGAGGCGACGAAGGAACGCTGATAGAATAAGCGGTTACACTCGGGGAGTAGTTCTAGGTGCTAGACGACATTCAAAGCGAGGCGGAAGGGCGGATGCAAAACAGCATCGATGCCTTGTCCGGCAATTTCAATAAGATACGAACGGGCAGGGCGCATCCCAGTCTTCTAGATGGGGTCAAAGTTGAGTACTACGGCGCCGATACGCCCTTAAGTCAAGCGGCCAATGTCAATGTTGAAGACGCTCGTACCTTGGTCATAACGGCTTGGGATAAATCCATGATCCCCGAGATTGAACGGGCAATCTTGAAGTCTGATTTGGGGCTTAACCCGGCGACCGCCGGTGAGGTAATCCGCATTCCAATGCCGCCCCTGACGGAAGAAACCCGCCGTGGCTATATCAAACAAGCAAAAAGCGAAGCGGAAGCGGCGCGTATATCCGTTCGAAACGCTCGGCGCGATGCAATGGGCATGTTGAAAGAGCTGGAAAAAGAAAAAGATATCAGCGAAGACGACGAACGGCGCGGCCAGGAGCGAGTTCAAAAAGTCACCGATAGTTTTATTGCGCGTATAGAAGAAATGCTAGCGCATAAAGAAGCGGATCTCCTCGAGATTTAGACGGCGTAGCGTGTCAGAGCGAGCGACAGCGGAGGTTGCGGGCGAATCATCTTCTCAGGTGATTCCGCGCCATGTTGCCATCATCATGGATGGCAATAATCGTTGGGCACGGAGGCGAAGCTTGCCCGGGCCGGCCGGACATAGAGCAGGGGTTGAGGCCGTTCGCGACATTATGCGTGCGTGTCGAGAGCACAAAGTCGAAGTGCTGACCTTGTTCGCATTTAGCTCGGAAAACTGGTCTAGGCCAATGCCCGAAGTACGAGCACTGCTTGCGCTGCTCTCTCGCTATCTGCGCACGGAAGTAAAGCAGCTCCGGGAGGATGGAGTTCGCCTACGGTTTATTGGACAGCGGGATCGGCTGAGCCCTCGTCTGCAACGGCTTATGAGTCATGCGGAAGCGATGACCGTCGACAACCGGGTTGCTACCGTGAACATTGCGGTCGATTTTGGCGGCCGTTGGGATATCGCACGCGCGGCCCGGTCGTTGGCAGAGCGCTGCCAGCGTGGTGAGCTCGCTGCGGAGAATATCGACGAGTCTATTTTAAACTCCGAGCTCTCCCTCGGGGATGTACCCGCCCCGGACCTTTGTATTCGTACCGGCGGTGACGCTCGCATCAGTAATTTCCTCCTTTGGGATTTCGCCTATACCGAGTTCTACTTCACGTCTGTTCTCTGGCCCGATTTCACCGAACTCGAGTTCGCTCGTGCCCTGGCTGACTACAGCAAACGGGAGCGTCGCTTTGGCGGCCGAGGCGAGCCCGACGGTATCGTCGCAGACAGCGCCTACGATGCTTAGGCAGCGAGTCTTCACCGCCATTTTAATGGCGGTTGCGTTCTTACTGGGCGTTTATTGGCTCAGCCTCCCCGTGCTTGCCGCTCTGTTTGCGCTTGTTATCGCGCTGGGAGCGTGGGAATGGGCACCGCTTGCGGGCTTAAGCCACTCCTTAACGCGAGTTCTATATGTGACTGCAATTATTGCCGGTGCCTTCACGCTTTATGCCTACGCCGAATTCGCGGTGGGACCAGAGCGAGAGCGTGTGCAACCTATCTTGGGAGCGGGATGTTTCTGGTGGTGCTTAGCCTTGCTTGGAGTGCGCTCCTATCCGAGCTCTTCGGGTATATGGAATACGATGGTGTTGAGGGCCTGCATGGGCGCCTTGGTGCTGCTGCCTGCTTGGTTTGCTGCGGTGTATCTTCTTTGGCTTGAGCCTCAGGGTGTCTTCATGATCGCTATGGTGCTAATTGTGGCGACCGCTGATATCGGCGCCTACTTCACCGGGCGTGCTTTTGGCCGCCATGCTCTCGCCCCAAAAGTGAGTCCGGGCAAAACCTGGGAGGGTCTTTGGGGTGGTGTGGTTTGTGTCGCGCTACTGTGCGTCGCGGTTTGGAGCATCTTGCCACCTCGCTTTGACCATTTGAGTCTTGGCGTGGTACTGCTTGTAGCTATGGTTACCGGTCTAGCTTCTGTATTGGGCGATCTTACCGTCAGCATGGTCAAGCGCGTAGGCGGGGTAAAAGATTCGGGTAGCTTACTTCCCGGACATGGAGGAATCTTAGATCGCCTCGATAGCCTGTGTGCCGCCGCGCCGACGTTTGCCCTGTCATTGCTCCTAGCGAATTTTTAATTGGCGTTGGCCTAAGCGAACGAAAAAGCGGAGCTTAGAAGCAAAAGCATCGATGAACACTGGCTCGCCGGCGCGGAGATGCAGTGGTAATTGTTCACCTTGCGAACCGCGAAGGAGAGGGAACCCGCTGAAGATAAGAGGGTCTGATTGTCAGCAGGGGACTAGCTCGTAAGGCCAAAAAAAAGAGCCTACAAACGTGGCAATGGTGATGGCGGTGCTAGAAAACTTGCTCTTGAGACGTTCGAGCTATAAGGCGTTTTCCGAAGGGTCAAGTTTGAGTTACGGTTTTAGAGATCAAAGACTAACGATCAGCTAATAGGGATCAGGAATCGGCCGATGGATCTGATGTACACAATCTTGGTAACGCTCGCGACCTTAGCGATTCTGGTGGCCGTGCACGAGTTCGGTCACTTCTGGGTAGCGCGCCGCTGTGGCGTCAAGGTTCTGCGTTTTTCGATCGGGTTTGGAAAGCCGTTTTTACGTTGGAGCGATAAGCTGGGTACCGAGTACGCGGTCGCGGCGATACCGTTGGGCGGCTACGTAAAAATGCTTGATGAGCGAGAGGGCGAGGTTGCCGAGCACGAGCAACACCTGGCGTTTAATCGCAAACCGGTACTCGCTCGAATCGCCGTAGTCGCGGCAGGTCCCTTGGCGAATTTCATTCTAGCGATCTTTGCCTACTGGCTTCTATTCTTAGCCGGCGAAAGCGGCTACGCACCGGTCATTGGCGAGGTTGAACAAGGCTCCGTAGCGGACATTGCTGGCCTAGAAGCTGGCCAGGAAATTATCGCCGTCGATGGGCGCAAAACGCCGACGTGGCAGGCCTTATCATTTCAGCTTTTAAAACGCATTGGCGATACCGGCACCATTGATTTCGCAGTCCGCTATCCCAATTCCGACGTTGTGTATGAATCCCAGGGCCAGCTGAACGCTTGGCTCGCGGGCGTCGAGGAACCGGACTTGTATGACGGTCTCGGGCTTAGCCTATACCAACCACCGATTGTCCCCCTCCTTGATGAGATCGTACCCGCGTCTCCCGCAGAGCGCGCCGGTTTACGCCCTGGTGACTTGATCCTGGAAACCGACGGCCGTCCTATTCGCTTGTGGGAAGAGTGGGTGGATTACGTACGCGCCAGGCCTGATCAAAGCCTGACCGTATTGCTTGAACGCGACGGCGTGCAGATCCAGGTTGAGCTAGTGCCCGAGCGGATAGTAGGTGATGAGGGCCAAGAGATTGGTCGCGTTGGAGTAGGCGTGGTTATTCCCGAGATGCCGGCGGACCAACGTCGCGAATTTCGCCGCGGTCCCGTCGAAGCGCTCGCCGCCGGCGTTCGGCGAACCGGTGATATGGTTTCCTTTACCGCCGAGTCTATCGTCAAAATGTTACAGGGCCTGATCTCGCCAAAAAACTTGAGTGGTCCTATCACCATTGCTAAAGTCGCGACCACTTCGGCCAAGTCTGGTTTGGAGTCCTACGTTGGATTTCTTGCGCTCTTGAGCATCAGCCTGGGAGTGTTGAATCTACTGCCAATCCCCGTGCTAGATGGAGGGCATTTGCTCTACTACAGCATCGAGCTTTTGGCCGGACGCCCGGTGCCGGAAAGAATACAGATGATGGGCTATCAGGTAGGGATTTTTCTCGTCGCGAGTCTGATGGTCTTCGCGCTCTACAACGATATTTCGCGGCTTTGATGACGCTTTTAATCACGTATTGATAGCATATTGACAGCGAAACCCGTTGAGACGCGAAGCATCGATTTAAGAAACAATGATAAAGATTCTGATACCCCAGCTCGCTAGGCCTTTGGTACAGACTCTAATAAGCAAGTAGGAAACAGAAGGCTAAGGGTGATAGTACTGCTCCGATTAATGAGATCAGCTTTGCTGCGCGCAGCTATATGTTGCGGGCCGCTAGCGCTTGCGGCGTTCGGCTCTGCTGCGCTTGGACAAGACGCAGACGTCCAGCCTGTTAGCGCGCCCTTTTTGGTGTCAGATATTCGAGTGGAAGGGCTACAGCGAATCGCTGCAGGCTCCGTATTTGCCGCCATGCCGATTGGCGTCGGTGATCAGGCTGATCCACGCTCAATACGAAGCACCGCGAGATCTTTGTTTGCCACTGGTAACTTTGACGACATTCGAATCGGTCGCGACGGTAACGTTCTCGTAGTTGTGGTCGCGGAAAGGCCAAGCATTAGTGAAATCACCATCGAGGGAAACAAGGCAATTGAGACGGAGGCGCTGCTCGATGGTCTAAAGAGTGCCGGTTTAGCCGTCGGACAAGTGTTTCAGCGATCCACCTTGGAAGGCATGCAGTTAGAGCTTCAGCGTCAGTACGTAACCCAAGGACGCTACGACGCGGCGATTGATGCGGAAGTTATTCCCGAACCCCGCAACCGCGTGTCGATCAGTATCGACGTTGATGAGGGTACGGTAGCGAGCATCAAGCATGTGAATATTGTTGGCAACTCCGTATTCGACGACGAAGAGCTCAAAGATATTCTCGAGCTAAAAACCACTGGATTGCTCTCCTTCTTCACTAATGACGACAAATACTCGCGAGAAAAACTTACCGGTGACTTAGAAACGCTCACCTCCTACTACATGGATCGTGGATATCTACAGTTCAACATCGATTCGACGCAGGTATCGGTATCTCCAAACAAGGAAGAGGTGTTCATTACCGCGAACGTCTCCGAGGGCGAGAAGTTCACCGTTGGCGAGGTAGATCTCTCCGGCGATCTAGTATTGCCAGAGCGCGACCTGCGCCGGTTCATTTTGGTGGCGCCCGGGCAAACGTTTTCCCAACAGTTGGTCACCGCGACGGAAGATTACTTGACGCGCCGTCTGGGTAACGAAGGCTACAACTTTGCAAAGGTAACGGGAATTCCCGAAGTCGAAGACGGCGAAAATACGGTCACCATGAAGTTCTTCATCGATCCAGGAAAGCGTACCTACGTTCGTCGGATCAGTTTCAAGGGGAATACGCGTACTGCCGATGAAGTATTGCGCCGAGAAATGCGGCAAATGGAAAGCGCACCTGCTTCTGCGGCGGCCATAGAGCAATCGCGCATTCGCTTACAGCGGCTCGGTTTCTTCAGTAAAGCCGATGTAGAGACTCCGGCCGTGCCCGGTCACGACGATCTGATTGACGTTGAGTACACGGTTGAAGAGCAGACCTTTGGTTCTATTGGTGCGAGTCTGGGTTTTGCGCAGCAAGCGGGTCTTATCCTCAGCTTGAATTTGCAGCAGAACAACTTTTTAGGAACCGGTAAAAGGGTCGGCATAAATTTATCCTCGTCCCAATTCCAGGATCTGTATAACTTCTCTTATACGAATCCGTACTATACGGAAGACGGCGTAAGCCGCGGCTTCAACCTGTTTTTCCGCTCTACGGACCTGGCGGAAGTTAACGTCGCAAGCTACACCACGGACACCTTCGGAGGCGCTGTCAATTTTGGGTATCCGTTGAAGGAAACGTCTAGGCTAGGCTTTAGCTTTGGTGTATCGCAGACGGATATCACCGCCGGGCGTTTCGCGGTTCAAGAAATCAAGGCGAGTCCGCGCTTGCTACAGGGTGTCGACGGCTTCTTTACCGATCGGCGGCTGGAAGATGGTACCTATTCGGAGGCGGAAATTTTCCAGCCCCTTGAGGAACTTCCCATCGACGCGTTAACGATTCCTCCGGAACTTGGATTTCTCGACGAAAATGGTGATGAGTACCTCAACTGGACGATAACCAGTAGCTGGAGATCTTCTACCTTGAACCGTGGTCAGCTCGCAACGCGGGGATCGTCGCAGTCTGTTGCGTTAGAAGTCGCGATGCCCGGATCAGATTTAGAGTTCTACAAGCTAACTTATCTTGGCGAGGTATTCGTACCCATCCGCAATGAGTGGATTCTACACTTCCGTACCGAGCTTGGTTATGGCGATGGCTACGGTAAAACGACCGAGCTACCTTTTTACGAGCATTTCTTTTCCGGCGGTTTCGGCTCCGTACGCGGCTTCGAGGCGAACACTCTAGGCCCGCGAGCAACACCGCCAGCCGTTTACGACGTGGACCGGCCCGTTACCGGGATCGATGAAAATGGACTCCCAACGGAGCTTGGGGGGCCGGACGGCAGCCAGTTTGGCTATCGTTTAGATCCGGAAACGGGCCAGCTCGATTTTCAGACTATTCAACAGCGCCGGCGGGCCGCTCCTTTTGGCGGAAATGTGTTGGTCGAGGGGAGCGCAGAGCTTCTGTTCCCCATGCCGTTCTTGAAAGATCGCAGCCGTGTACGCACCGCGTTTTTTGTCGATGTGGGTAATGTTTTCCAAACGCAATGTGGCGCCGTGCAGGTAAACTGTTTTGATATTGATGCGGCGGAGCTTCGCTACTCCGCCGGTATAGGAGTTACCTGGCTCAGTGGCTTTGGACCTCTCACTTTCAGTCTTGCGAAGCCGCTGAATGCGGGCGAGGAAGACCGAGAAGAGGTATTTCAGTTCACCCTTGGCCAAACGTTCTAGCTTTTCCACCAGGAGTATACAAAGTGACTAAAAAACTGCTTTCCGCTTTGGCGTTTAGCGCACTGCTTTTCCCCGGGCTGGCTTTCGCCCAGGGAAAAATCGCGGTCGTTAATGTGCAGGAGGCCATCATTCAATCGGATGTGGCGCAACAGCGCCTGTCTGAAGTGCGAGCTGAGGAGGGCTACAAGGCTGATAAAGACGAGTTCGATAATTTGAAGGAAGAGCTCGATGGCCTAGTTCGCGATTTTCAAAAAGACGCTGCGGTTATGAGTCAAGAACAGCAGTTGGCTATGCGCAAGCGCTTGGGGAGTAAACAGGCGGATTTAGAACACGTCGCTGGCAAACTGCAGCAGGCAGAGCAGGCTACCGGGCAGGCATTGTTGCAAGAAATGTCACCGATGGTTCAGCAGGTCCTGCGTGAGTTGATCTCGACGGAGGGAATCGGTCTGCTGCTCCAGCAAGGTTCGGTGATTCACGCTGATCCGGGCTACAGCATAACCGCGAAGGTGACCGATAAACTCAATCAGCTCGCGTCTTCTCAGTAAACTGTGATCACTTTGGGGGCGGTCGCGGATCACCTTGAGCTGATCTGCGATGAAGAACATAGGCTCATTGAGCTCGAGTCGATCCGTCCCCTTAGCCTTGCCGGAGGCAGAGACCTAGCCTTCGTTGCGGAAAAGAAATATCTCTGCGAACTGGGTGCCACGGAAGCCGCTTGCGTGCTGCTAAAGCCCGAATGGGTCGCAGAGTGTCCGGTACCCTCACTTGCGACCGACGAGCCTTATCTCGCCTACGCTAAGGCATCTAGCCTATTCTCAAGGGAACCTCGCCCGGAGCCCGGCGTTCATCCCACCGCTGTCGTACACGAATCCGTTGACGTTCCTGCAAGCGCGAGTATCGGGGCTTTCGTTTGTGTCGAAGCCGGCGTTGTCCTTGGCGAGGGAGTAGTCGTGCACTCCGGATGTCACCTAGGCCAAGAGGCGCGCATCGGTGCCCGCACGGTCCTCCACCCGCGGGTAGTTCTCTACCACTGTGTTGTGATTGGAAAGGACTGCGCGATACATGCGAATACGGTAATTGGGGCAGACGGTTTTGGCTTTGCTCGACACTCAGAAGGCTGGTCAAAAATCAGTCAGCTAGGATCGGTGCTGATCGGAGATCGGGTCGATGTTGGAGCGAGCTCAACGATTGATCGAGGCGCCTTGGAAGATACGGTCATCGGCAACGACGTCATCATCGATGATCAGGTGCATATTGGTCACAATTGCGTTGTTGGCGACGGGACCGCCTTCGCCGGCTGCGTGGGAGTCGCCGGGAGCACAAGCATCGGCAAAGACTGCACTTTCGCCGGTCAGGTAGGCATAGCCGGACACATAGAAATTTGCGATGGTGCCCATTTCACGGGCCAGGCCCGAGTAACCGGTTCTATAAAGCAGGCCGGCGAGTACGCATCGGGTACCCCGCTAGGACCTCGGCGAGAATGGTCCAAAAACGCGGTTCGCTTCAATAAGCTCGACGGAATGTATCGGCGTATCGCCGCCCTCGAGGCCGCTTTGGACGCAGCTGAATCTAGCGCGGAATACGATTCCGGCGCTAGCGATAGCTAAGGCGAGCTAGCGCTCCCAAATCACCGCTTATTTACCAGCGCCGGTAGCTGGCTAGCAGCAAGCGCCCGTCTTTTTCGATTCTCAATTTTGGTGTTTTTTGACTTAACAGCGCCGCACGCGCACTTCACAATAGCGCGCAACTTGCTGTTACCACATTTGTAGCGGCGTGCCGTTAGGAAAAAGTATATGGACATAGCGGGTATTCGCGAGCATTTGCCGCACCGATATCCATTTTTATTGGTGGACCGAGTTGTTGAACTGGTGCCGGGCGAATCGATCATCGCCTATAAGAACCTCAGTATTAACGAGCCCTTCTTCGACGGCCATTTCCCAGGAAACCCAGTTTTCCCCGGCGTTCTTCTCCTAGAGGCGATGGCACAAGCAGCCGGTATTCTTGGCTTCAAATCGCAGAATAAGACACCGGCGGACGGGTCGATTTACATGTTTGTCGGCGCCGACAATCTGCGCTTTAAGCGACCTTGCGTACCGGGAGATCAAGTCTTTCTGCATGCGAGAATTATTGGAGAACGTCGAGGGATCTGGAAATTCGAAGTGCACGCGGAAGTTGAAACTCAGCGATGCGCTTCCGCAACGATCCTGTGTGCTGATCGACCCGCATGATTCATCCGCAGGCCATCGTCGAGCCCGGCGCGAAACTAAGCGATGGCGTGCGTGTGGGACCTTGGTCCTATATTGGTGATGGCGTGGAGATTGACCGGGACTGCACAATCGAATCCCATGTGGTCATCAGGGGGCCGACCCGCATCGGGGCGGGGACCCACATTTACCAATTTTCGTCTATCGGCGAGTCCACGCCTGATTTGAAGTATCGGAATGAGCCAACGAAGCTCATCATCGGCGAGCGCAACACGATCCGCGAGAATGTCACCATTCATAGAGGTACAATTCAGGATCGTGGAGAGACGGTTATCGGGGACGACAACCTGATCATGGCCTATGCCCATATCGGTCACGACAGCGTCATAGGTAATCATACGATCCTGGTAAACAATGTCGCACTTGCCGGACACGTCGTCATCGGCGACTGGGCGATCCTTTCCGGCTATACGCTGGTCCATCAGTTCTGTCGTATCGGCGCGCACAGTTTTAGCGGTATGCAGACGGCGATTGGAAAAGATGTTCCCGCGTTTATCACCGTGTCTGGCTCCCCGGCAGAAGCCAAGACAATCAACAGCGAAGGCCTTCGCCGCCGCGGTTTTTCCGACGACGTTATTAGTCAGCTGAGGCGCGCTTTTAAGATTCTTTATAGGCAAAACCTAACCTTAGATATCGCTCTCCAGCGTCTGGACACCATGCTTAAAGAAACTCCAGAGCTGAAAGCTCTCATTGATTCTATTCGCGCATCCGAACGGGGCATAGTGCGCTGACTCAATGGTCGACGACCAGCGAGACTTTCCCGTGAGGGACGGTGAGGCAGCACCGCGCCGTGAAACGAAAATCCGAGTAGCGATCGTGGCTGGGGAGCCGTCCGGTGATGTTCTCGGGGCTCGTTTGATAAGGGCTCTTCGCGCAGCCATGCCGGATGTGGATCTCGCCTTCGAAGGAGTGGGTGGCGATGCGATGCTGGCGGAGGGTTTCGACACAATCTTTGCGCTGGAACGGCTCTCTGTGATGGGGCTTGTGGAGCCTCTTGGCCGCCTGCCGGAACTCTTTCGGCGGCGCCGTGGTCTGGTTCAGCACTGGCGCACGAATCCACCAGCGCTGTTTATAGGAATCGATGCGCCGGACTTTAATCTCGGCCTAGCGCGAAAACTAAAGCATCACCGCATCGCCACCGCGCATTTGGTCAGTCCAACGGTTTGGGCCTGGCGCCCCGGCCGAATTCGCGTTGTCGAGCGTTCCTGTGACCATTTACTGTGCCTCTTTCCCTTTGAGCCGGAGCTCTATAAAGGCACTGCGGTTAGAGCTACCTTTGTTGGCCATCCTATGGCGGCGGTACGCAGGGAAATAGGTGATCGCGCGGCAGCGCGTGAGCGCCTAGAACAGCACGGTAACCAGACTGTTTTCGCTTTTCTACCCGGAAGCCGAGAGGCCGAAATTCGCCAGCTCTTGCCTGACTTTGTGCGAGCCGCCCAGCTGTTACGTAGCCGCGATCCAGCTCGGCGCGTGCTGCTTCCGGCGGCAAACGCGGAGCGCTACGCGCAGCTACGCGAGATGCTCGCTAAGCTAGACCCGGCCGGCGATATCGTTCTTCTCAACGGCCACTCGCGCGAAACGATGCTGGCAGCAAACGTTGTGATACTGGCGTCGGGTACCGCTTCTCTCGAAGCCATGCTGCTGGAGCGTCCGATGGTAGTGGCATATCGAATGGCAGCGCTCTCCTGGACAATCCTCTCAAGGCTGGCGGTGACGAAGTTCGTGGGTCTGCCGAACATCCTGGTCGGCCGAGCGGTAGTGCCGGAGCTACTGCAGGATGAGCTATCTTCAACGCAGCTGGCGTTAGAAGCAGAGCGTCTGTTGCTGGAAGGCAAAGCACAGCTCGAAGCCCTTGCCCAGGCGCGAAGCAGTCTCGAAGTCGATTTTGATGAGGCGATAGGCAAAACGCTGCGGCCACTGTTGAAGAGCGAAAATAGGGAGCCGAAAGTGGCTCCGCTAGCGTCTCAATGAAGAGGAGCTCGTGAACGACTCCGCCAGTAGCGACACCGAGTTAATCTTCCCGCCTGCTCTGGTGCGCGCGTCCGATCCTCTTCCAGACTTATCGAAACTAGCCGCCAATAGCCTGGTCGTGGGAGTAGACGAGGTAGGCCGCGGGCCCTTAGCCGGAGATGTCGTTGCTGCTGCAGTCGCTCTCGACCCGAATCAACCGATAGCGGGGCTGGCTGATTCAAAAACTCTTTCGGAAGAGCAGCGTGAATCGAGGGCCGCTGAAATCGAGACGCGGTCTCGGCTATGGGCTCTCGGGCGCGCAAGTCCAGAAGAGATCGATGAGATCAACATTTTGCAAGCAAGCCTCCTGGCCATGGCGCGAGCCGTTGCGGCCTTGCCCCATCAACCGGACTTCGTTCTAGTAGATGGTCGCCACCTACCAAAGTGGCCCTACCCCAGCTGTGCGGTAATTAAAGGTGATGCGCGGGTGGATGCAATTGCGGCGGCTTCCATCATCGCCAAAGTATCGCGCGACACCTCTATGTATCGCATGCATGAGCGTTGGCCGGAATATGGCTTCGATTCTCACAAGGGCTACCCGACAGCGCGTCACCTCGCAGCGCTACAGGAGCATGGCCCTTGTGCGATCCATCGGCAGAGTTTTGGCCCGGTGAAAAACCTTCGTTAATTTGCTTCGAATTGCTTTCTTTTAACTCGCTCAGCCTTACACTGACTCGCTGCCGTATCCTAGGCCAGAGGAGTTTGATCGTTTCGTGACAGATTTTGTCCACTTGAGGGTCCACAGCGAATTTTCGCTCAGCGACGGCTTAGTTCGAATCAAAACGCTCACTAAGCGAGTAGCCGAATTGGGCATGCATGCGATTGCCGTGACCGACAATTGCAACTTTTACGGGCTAGTCAAATTTCAAAAAGCCGCTCTCGCAGCCGGTGTCAAACCTATTTTTGGCGCGGACCTTTGGGTGTCGGACGATAGTGAGGGTAAAAACGCCTTCCCCGCGACATTCCTTATACTCAACGAGACCGGCTACCACAACCTAACCTGCCTGATTTCGCGCGCGTTTCAGGACGGTCAGTCGGTAGATGGGCCGCGGGTGGCCCGAAGCTGGCTGGAGACCATGAGCGGCGGCTTAATCGTATTGTCCGGGGGTCTTGCCGGTGACGTTGGGCAAGCGCTCTATAACGAACAGCCCGATCAGGCCAAGGAACGCTTGAGCTGGTGGTTGAAGCACTTTCCCGATCGTTTCTACCACGAGCTCCATCGAACGGGCAGAGAGGGCGAGGAAGACTATCTGCGTCAAGCGCTAGCGCTCGCCGGAGAGTCAAATACTCCGGTCGTGGCTACAAACGACGTGCGCTTTGTGCACGCGGCTGAGTATGAAGCCCATGAAGCGCGTGTGTGCATCGCTGAGCATCGCGTATTGGGTGACCCACGACGCCCTCGGCGCTATAGCGAGCAGCAGTACTTACGCTCTCAGGAAGAAATGGTCGAGCTATTTGCTGATCTTCCCGAAGCCCTCGTAAATAGCGTCGAGATCGCAAAGCGCTGTTCAATGCTCGTGCCTTTAGGGCGCGTGTGCTTGCCGGAATATCCTATTCCCAAAGATATGACGATCGACGAGTTCTTTCGCGAATCTTCGCATCGCGGGCTCGACGAACGTCTGCGCGTTATTCAGCAAAAGTCTTCCGAAGATGCGGTGGAACTTGAAGCACGCTACCGCGAGCGCCTGGATTTCGAACTCGATACGATTTTGGCGATGGGGTTCCCGGGCTACTTCCTCATCGTTATGGACTTTATTCGCTGGGCAAAAGATCGCGGCATTCCGGTAGGCCCAGGTCGGGGCTCCGGCGCCGGTTCACTGGTTGCCTATGCGCTCTCCATCACCGATTTAGACCCTATCGAATACGACCTCCTGTTCGAACGCTTCCTGAATCCGGAGCGCGTATCGATGCCGGATTTCGATGTGGACTTTTGCATGGAGCGCCGCGACGAAGTTATCGACTACGTGGCCCAGCGCTACGGACGTGAGGCCGTATCCCAGATCATTACCTTTGGCACACTGGCGGCAAAGGCAGTCGTGCGCGATGTTGCACGGGTGCAGGGCAAGTCCTACGGGCTGGGCGATAAGCTTTCGAAGATGATTCCCTTCGAAGTCGGCATGACGCTTGAGAAGGCCGTCGAGCAAGAGGAGGTACTGCAGCAGTTCCTCAAAGAAGATGGCGACGCGCAGGAAATCTGGGATATGGCCGTTCAGCTTGAAGGGGTTACCAGAAACGTGGGCAAGCATGCGGGCGGCGTGGTGATCGCACCTTCTGAGTTGACGGATTTCTCTGCCCTTTACTGCGACGCCAATGGCGGAAGTTTGGTTACCCAGTTCGATAAGAACGATGTCGAAGATGCGGGCCTAGTTAAATTTGATTTTCTCGGGCTGCGCACGCTCACGATCATCGATTGGGCTGAGGACATGATCAACGAAGCGCGGACCCGCGCGGGCGAGCCACCGATTGACGTGAACTCAATTCCTCTAGGAGATCCGGCTACCTTCGATCTGCTGAAGTCAGCGGAAACGACGGCCGTATTTCAGCTCGAATCGCGGGGCATGAAGGAGCTGATTGATCGGCTCCAGCCAGATTGCTTCGAAGACATCATTGCCCTCGTGGCGCTGTTTCGGCCGGGCCCGCTGCAGTCGGGCATGGTCGATAATTTTATTGATCGAAAGCACGGTCGCGAGTCCGTTTCCTACCCGGATCCCCAGTACCAGCACGAGTCTCTGCAGGCCGTCTTGGAGCCCACTTACGGAATTATTCTCTACCAGGAACAGGTAATGCAGATCGCGCAAATCCTGTCGGGCTACACCTTGGGCGGCGCCGATCTGCTGCGCCGTGCCATGGGTAAGAAAAAACCAGAAGAAATGGCCAAACAGCGGTCCGTATTCACCTCCGGCGCGGTAGGACGCGGCGTGGATGAGAGTCTTGCGAGCAAACTCTTTGACCTGGTCGAGAAGTTTGCCGGCTATGGCTTTAACAAGTCGCACTCCGCTGCCTACGCTCTTGTTTCCTATCAAACCGCATGGTTGAAAACCCATTATCCAGCGGCTTTTATGGCGGCCGTTATGAGTTCGGAGCTCGACAACACGGATAAAATTGTTGTGTTGATTGAAGAGTGTCGGCGCATGAAGCTAAGTATTCGATTACCCGATGTAAACGAAGGCCGCTATATGTTCACCGTTAGTGACGCGGGAGAGATTGTCTACGGCCTGGGTGCGATCAAAGGGCTTGGCGAGGGGCCCGTTGAAGCGCTGCTAGAAAGTCGGGAGCGGGATGGCCTGTTTCGCGATCTATTTGATTTTTGCGCACGCACCGACCCGCGCAAACTCAACCGCAAGGCATTGGAGGCTTTGGTTCGAAGCGGCGCCTTCGATGCCTTAGGGCGAGATCGTTGGCTGCTCAACGCGGCGATAGACCCTGCGCTACGCGCCGCTGAACAGAATGCAGCGAACGCTGAGTCGGGTATCGGAGATTTGTTCGGCGAGTCCGTTCGAGCGAGCACCGTCGCCGAAGATCCCTATGCATCAATTGCATCGGTACGACCCTGGACGGATCGGGAACGTCTTCAAGGGGAGCGCGACACGCTAGGTCTGTACGTCACTGGTCATCCAATTGACGCCTGTGAAGAGGAAGTGCGCCGCCTCGTACCGCAACGGTTGGCTGAAGTGCGTGGAGACCGACGCGGCAACAGCCGAGTCGCCGGATTGATTGTCAGTGTGCGGACCATGAAAAGTGCTCGCGGCTCAATGGCCGTTTTTGTCTTAGACGACCGCAGCGCGCGTTTGGAAGCGACGGCTTACTCGGAGGTTTACCAGCAATACCGAGACGTCTTGGTTAAAGATACGATCGTAGTCGTCGAAGGTCGGCTCGCGCAAGACGATCGCACAGGCAATAGCGTTATGCGCGCAAATGCAATCAGCAGTCTCACAGAAGAGCGAGCGAAACACGCCTCACGGTTAAATATCGACGTTCACGCAGAGCAAGTGAACGAGCAGTTTCACTCCTTTTTGCGCAAGGTACTTGGCGCTGCGCCAGGAGATTGCCGCGTAAGCCTGCGCTACCACCAGCGGGGTCAGAGCGCGTCCTTGCTCCTCGGTGAAAGCTGGAAGGTGCTTCCTAGCGAAGATCTACTTGAGGAGCTTCGCCGAGAGCTGGGTCGTGATCGGGTAAGCATCGCTTTCGACTAGCAAAGGCGGTCTGTCCCTGAACCTTAAGTGTATGCCGGCAGAGCGCCGGCCGGACGAATTCTATGAACAGTAACTCAACAGATCCTACTAACAGCGGCCAGTCAGGCGCAGCAGATCCATTAGTGCAAACGACGGAGCAAAAACATCCCGTATCCGCTGCGGACGAGATTAAATCTGCCGCTCAGACCGAGATTGAAGCGGCCGTGTTTCGGCGCTTGCTCGCCCACCTCGATGAACGCAAAGATGTGCAAAATATCGATTTGATGATCCTCGCCAATTTCTGTCGTAATTGCCTTTCGAAATGGTATGTTGCGGCGGCAGAGGAACAGGGTTATGAGCTGGGTTACGACGCCGCTCGCGAGCGCGTTTATGGCATGAGCTACGCAGACTGGAAAGAGAAGCATCAGACAGAAGCGACTCCTGAGCAGCTCGAGGCGATGGCGCAACGCAAGCAGTGAGCGCTAGTGGCCAGTGCTGGCGCTTCTCGATCAATAACAACAAGAAAAAATAAAGGAACGACTCTATGGCTCGTAGCGATACAAGGACAGAAGGACAGCGGCGGCTTCCAAGGTTTAGGGGCCTGCTTGCCTTGGTCTCCCAATTTTTTTTAACGTTTCTTCTGGTGACTGCCGCGCTAGCCCAGGAAGCGAAGCGACCGAACATATTGGTGATCTGGGGTGACGATATAGGCATCAGCAACATCAGTGCCTATAGCGATGGAATGATGGGTTACCGCACGCCAAACATTGACCGTATCGCCGAAGAGGGTATTCGTTTTCTCGACTACTACGGCGACCAAAGCTGCACGGCCGGGCGTTCGAGCTTTATCACCGGTCAATCGGGGCTGCGTACCGGCTTGACCAAAGTGGGTTTACCCGGTGCAGAGCTAGGTATTCAAGATCGCGACCTAACCATCGCCGAAGTTCTGAAAACTCGCGGTTACGTAACCGGTCAATTTGGCAAGAATCATCTGGGCGATAAGGATGAATTTCTTCCTACCAATCATGGCTTTGACGAGTTTTTTGGGAATCTCTATCACCTCAACGCCGAGGAGGAACCGGAGGACCCGGACTATCCAAAGGACCCGCGTTTTCGAGCAATGTTCGGTCCGCGCGGAGTGATTCGATCTTTCTCTGACGGACGCATCGAAGACACCGGAGCACTGACCCGCAAACGCATGGAGACCGTAGACGAAGAGTTTGTCGCCGCAGCGAAGGTCTTTATCGATCGCGCTGTCGAAGGAGAGCAAGCTTTTTTCGCCTGGGTGAACACCACCGGGATGCACTTTCGAACCCATAGGGCGGACAAACATTCAGGCCGTTCCGGGCAAGATTTTTACAACGACGTGATGGTCGCTCACGATGAGCTTGTAGGAGAACTGCTCGATCAACTCGATGAACTGGGCGTTGCGGAAGACACGCTTGTGTTCTATTCCACGGATAACGGAGTCCACTACAACACCTGGCCCGATGCGGGTATTACGCCCTTTAGGAGCGAGAAGAACTCTAACTGGGAAGGCGCCTATCGGGTGCCTGCGATGGTGCGCTGGAAAGGCAAAATAGCAGAAGGTCAAATATCGACCGAGGTCATGTCGCACCTCGATTGGATGCCGACACTCGCGGCTGTTGCCGGAGACGATGCGTTGCGGGAGCGTCTGCGCCAAGGGGAGCGGGTCGGAACTAAAGACGTGAAGCTTCATCTCGACGGTTTCAACTTCTTACCGTATTTCTTGGGTGAAGAGGGGCAGGGGCCCCGGCGTGTTTTTCACTATCTAAACGACGAAGGTTTGCCAGTCGGTGTGCGCGTGGGGGACTGGAAGGTCGTCTATGCGGAAAACCGCGCAAAAACTATGGCTCTTTGGGCAGAGCCTTTTGTCACGCTGCGTCTATTCAAGCTGTTCCATCTACGAAGAGATCCGTTCGAGCGGGCAGATCACAATAGCAACACTTATTGGGACTGGATGATCGATAAAGCGCCCTGGGGCTATGCTGGTTCCGCCGCTACCGCACAGTTTCTACAAACGTTTGGAGAGTATCCTCCAAGCCAGCGCCCGGATTCCTGGTCCATCACCAAACTCACGGATCGCTTTTTGAACGTGGAGTGACTCTGGTGGTGGGCTGGCTAGCTGTTTCCCAGTTCCTGCAGTGGGCTTGGAATGGTTTCCTGCGTTTGCGGTTTTTTTCGCTTGTCGAATAAACGGGATTTTGCCCGCTGAACAAATTCGGAAATGTCATGCCCGATGAGATACAGCGCGGGAACCAGCAGCAGACTAACAAAGAGCGCAAACAGCACGCCGAAGGACAACGACAATACCGCCGGCTTTAAGAACTGAGCGTTGGTACTGCGCTCCGCCATAATTGGAATCAAACCGACGAAGGTCGTCACGGTGGTGAGTAAAATTGGTCGGAAGCGATCGATACAGGCCTCTACTACTGCCTCGAAAGCGCCCTTACCTTGCTGTCGCAGCCGGCCAATGAAGTCGACTAGCACAAGGTTGTCGTTGACCACAACGCCCGCCGCGGCGCCGATCCCGAAGTAGGAAAACAGTGCCATGGGTGTGGAGAACGTCAGGTGGCCTATGACCGCACCCATGAACCCAAAGGGAATCGCCGTCATTACCAGCAGCGGTAGCCAGTAGGATCTAAAGGCAATCGCAATCAGCGCATACATAGCGAACAGCGCGATCAGATAAAGGGCCTGGATTTCGCCCATAAAGAGCGCTTCCTCCTCCTGTGCCCCGCCCGCGAGGATGACGAGCTCCGGATAGCGCTCCTGTAAAAGCGGTAAAAACTGCTCGTCGACGTCCCGTTTTATGTCGCTCAGTGTGTCCTGTTCGATATCGGCGCGTACATAAACGACCCGGTTGCCGTCGCGCCGTTCGATGCGCTGCACGCCGCGCCGGAGCTCTACATCAGCAATCGAAAACAGCGGTACCTCGCGGCCGTCTCCCGTGCGCACGCGAAAGTCATCCAGACTTGCGAGACTCCGACGGGCTTCCCTCGGATAGCGCACCATGACTTTAACGTCACCGTTGCTACGAGGTAGTCGCTGCACTTCTTCGCCAAAATAGGCTTGGCGAACCTGCCGTGACACATCGGCCAGGGACACACCAAGGCGCTCTGCGCCGGGCTTTAGCTGAAGCACGAATTCGTCCAATTCGCCTCTTTGGCTATCGCGCACGTCGAGCGTGCCGCGGTACCCGCGGATCTTTTGTTGTAGATCCTTTGAAGCTTGGTTGAGCGTGTCACCGTCCTTGTGGCGGAGCAGATAGGTGATATCCGAATCGTTATCGTTCAAGGCGTAGTTCACCTTGATTTCTTCTGCGTCCGGAATATCACCGACCAGCTGCTGGAAGCGTTCCGCCGCTTCTCTAGCGCTCAAGTCGCGAATTTCCGGTGGCGCTAAATTTACAATTGCGATTACGCTGTCACGACGAGAGCGGGTGTACCAGCTTTGAATGAGCTGGCCGCTGCCAGAACCACTTGTGGCCGCCGCTTCCTCGACTTCGGTGATGAGGGCTTTCTCCGCTCCTTGTAGCTGATCCAAGATCTCAAGCGCTCGCTCGTACGGCGTGCCCGGCGGGAGAGATACGTTGATGTAAATTTGCTCGCTCTCCACCTGGGGCATAAAGTAAAACCTGAGCCAACCGGTGCTTAGCAAACTCACGGCGACGATAAATCCGGTGAAGAATATGCTCGCGGTAAGGTAGCGTCGCGAAACCGCTCCCCGCAGGATCGGCCCATAACGAAGGCGTGCAAAGGTCACGATGCTGTTAGCGATTCTACTCTGACGCAGCGCCAGACCGCTGCTCTTGGTTTTCTTCCTTAGAGATCGGAGATGGGTAGGCAGGATCAAAAACGCTTCGATCAGCGAAATCACCAAAGCCGCACTGATGACGATGGAAAGCTGGCGGGTCACCTGTGCGGTCTCTCCGGTCACGAACAACCAAGGCGCGAAGGCGATAATAGTAGTCAGAACCGCGAATATGACCGGACGAGACACGGCGAAAGCGCCCTTAACGGCCGCTTCGGAGCTATGTTCCATCTCGGCCGCGTGTCGATGAATGCTCTCGCCAACGACGATTGCATCATCGACGATGATGCCGAGTACCATCAAGAATGCAAAGGTAGACAAAACGTTAATGGAAACGTCGCTAGAGGGCAGCATGGCAAAGGAGCCTATGTAAGCCACGCCGATTCCAGCTGTGACCCAAAGAGCAACCTTGGGTCGCAAAGATAGGATCAGCACGAGGAACACCAGGGCTAAGCCCAGAATAGAGGACTTCCCGATGAGCGCCATCCGCGCCGAGTAGATATCGGCGGAGTCAAACCACATCTCTAGCTTTGCGCCCTGCGGAAGACTCGCTTGCCGTTCCTCAATCCACTTGTTCACTGCACGACTAGCCCGCACTACCTGCATATTGTCCGAGTTGTGCAACTGCAGTAAGACCGCCGACTGTCCATTGAGCGTAGCTAAAATTTCCTCGTCTTCGAAACCATCGATGACTCGCGCGACGTCTCCCACACGTACGCGTCCGCCGCCTTCGGTCTGACGAATCACGATGTTAGAAAAGTCCTCCTGCGTGTCCGCAAGATTGCGCGCGCGGATTTGCACGTCACCAGTCGCGGTGCGCACCTGGCCCGAGGAGAGATTGATTGAGCTCGCCCTAACGGCCTCGGCCACTTGCGCGAAGGAAAGGCCGTACTGGCGCATCGAATACTCAGATACCTCAATCGTGACTTCCTCTCGCCGCGTGCCGAACAGCTCTATGGTTGCGACCCACGGGAGTTCGGAAACTTCACGGCGCAGGTCTTCCGCGAGCCGAGTGAGCTCTCGCTCGTCGAGGTCGCCGTAGAGCACCACGCGCATCATTTCTTCGCGCCTTTGACTGCGTCGAACCCGCGGACTCTCCATGTCGCGCGGAAAGGCAGCAACCGAATCGACGGCGTTCTTGACGTCGTTAAGAAACGCGTTGAAGTCCGTGTTGGGGAAGGTTGTCACCGCGATTTCGGCACGACCTTCTGTCGCGGTCGCGTAGATATGGTTGACGCTATCGAGGTCTTCAAGCTGGTCCTCGATGCGGGCGACCACTTGTTCTTCCACCTCTTGCGGCGCCGCACCGGGCCAGGTGATGTCGATAGCGGCTTCTTGAGGCTTAACCTGAGGAAATGCCTCTCGCTCCATCAGCAAAAAGCCCAATACGCCGGTCAGCACGATTCCCAGCATCAACAGGTTGGCGGCAACCGGATTGTGAACCCACCAGGATATGAGACGTTCCACTTTCAGTTACTCCTGGTTGCTACGGCGCGACGATCATCCAGGTCGTCGATCGTTGCGAGCGCCATTCCGCCTATCGGGTTGCGCAGAGCTGAGACAACTACCCGTTCACCTGAGCGCAGACCGCTCTGAAGCAGTGCGTGGGTTCCGTCATCGTGAATGAGCTCGGCTGTCCTCACGTCAAGGCGCCCGTGCGAATCCACAACGTAAAGCTGATTGCCCGGTCGAAGCCCCTCGCTAGGAACGCGTATCGCATTGCTGAGGGTTTTGCCCGCGACTTTCGCGTCGACAAACAAACCAACTGCGAGTGGCATAGCGTTGTTGGATGCGCCGGCACCATAGGGGTCTTCAACTTCACCGGTGGCGTAAATCAGCCGTGTTTCTGGATCAATCGCAGCGTCGATACCCAGCAGATATCCGCTCCAGGTCTGAGTTTGGCCGGCAACTTCCGCTGAAAACGTGATCCCAATTCGGTGCTCCTGGCTGCTTGCGGTAAAGCCAATCGGTAGGCCCAGGCTCGCTAGCTGCTGGTTCGTGAGCGGAAGACGTACCTGCACCCGGTCGATGGAGAAAACTTGTCCCAGCGGGCTGCCAACGGTTACATACTCTCCGATATGGACCGAGGTTGCGGCGACTCGGCCGGAGAAAGGTAAGGTGATTTTGGTACGGGCCAGGTCTAGGAGGGCAAGTTCGACACCAGCGATCGCTGCTTCTTTGCGCGCCCTAGCTTCCGCAATCTGCGGCTTCTTGAGCGATAAGGCAGAGGGCTGAGCGATGTTTCGTAATTGTTTTTTGGCAACATCTGCGTCTGCGAGCGCTTGTTGTATTGCAAGTTCAGCTGCCGCAACCTCGGCTTCCGCCTGGCGCAGCGCGGCCCGATAGTCGCTATCATCAATTTGCAGGAGTACGGTGCTTTTATCGAACTCGCCACCTTCGATGTACTCATCTCCCACACTTAGCACGCGTCCACTGACTTCGGCGGTGAGATTAATCGCCGTTCTAGCACGTACCTGGCCTTGTGTTTCGACCATGATCTTGGCGTCGGTACTTTCAGCCAGGCGTGTGTATACCGTTATCGGTCGGGGTGGGGCTTCATCAGTCTGTGGTTGCGGGGCTGTGGTCTTAAGCAAGAACACCAAAGCTATCCCCAGCGCGAGAACCAGAACCGGTGCCGCTATGCGCAGCAAGTTCTTCTTCATTGAGTGATCCCTGTAGTAACACTATCTTCTTGGGATCAGTATCTGCTTGGAGTTAGAGCGTCACAACGCGGTCTGTCTCTTGCAAGCTGCAAACTGTCGCAAACTTGGAACTTCAGGACCGGTTGTAGCTAGAAGGGTTATGATCCGGTTCGCATTCCTTCCTGTGCGTGCCCAAAATGCTCTTCAACTTCTTCACCGCTCATTGGCTTGCCATAAAGAAATCCCTGCATTTTTTGGCAGCCCATCGTCATTATCACGGACTCCTGCGCTTTCGTTTCGACTCCCTCGGCAACAACCTCCAAGCCCATCGCATCGCCGAGGGCTATGACCGCGGATGCAATGATCTTGTTGCTCTCATCGGTGGCGACGTCTTCGACGAAAGAGCGATCAAGCTTTAGCCGGTCTATGGGCATCTTTTTGAGGAAGCTTAAGGACGAGTAGCCCGTTCCAAAATCATCGACGGAAAAGCGCACACCGAGCGAACGGAGTATCTGCATTTTTTCGATAAGCCCGTGCGTGTCCTGAGCAAGAACTCCTTCAGTGATTTCCAATTCGAGTTTAGTAGGTGCTAGGCCCGTCTCTGCCAGAACGAGTTTGACTTGTTCCACGAAGCTCTCGTCATGAAACTGGGAGGCGGACACGTTGACGGCGATGGTGCCGAATTCGTGTCTTTTTGCCTGCCAATGCGCGCCTTGGCGACAGGAGTTTTCGAGTACCCATTGGCCTATGCTTCTAATAAGCCCGGTGCGTTCGGCATGGGGAATAAATTGCGCCGGTGATACGCTGCCTAGCTGGGGGTGGTGCCAACGCAGCAGCGCCTCTACGCCGATCAGCCGGTTTTTCTCAACATCGAACTGAGGCTGAAACACCAACGCAAGTTCCTGACGAGCCTGCGCTTCCCGTAGTGCAGAATCTAGGAGCACCTGGCGGTAAGCATCCTTCGTGAGCTGCTCCGAATAAAAGCGGTAGGTATCGCGTCCGTGTTCCTTCGCGTCGTACATCGCCGCATCCGCATTGCGCATGAGCTCTTGTGCGCTCAGTCCGTCCTCCGGGTACATGCTGATGCCCAAGCTGCCACTCACGGAGAAATCCTGGTCCGCAATCGACATTGGAAGGCGAAGACTCGCGTTGAGTTTTTCGGCGATGGTACTGACATCTCTACTTGAGCCGACATCTTCAAGAACCAGCAAGAACTCATCACCACCAATACGGCCAATACTGTCGGCTGCGCGCAGCGTTTGCGCCAGTCGCTTTGCTACCTCTTGTAAGAGGCGGTCACCCGCTAGGTGGCCCAAGCTATCGTTAACATTTTTAAAAGCATCGACGTCCACAAAAACAACGGCCACACCGCGGCCAGAACGTTTTGCACGGCGGAGACTCTGTTCGAGTTTTTCATTGATTAGGTAGCGATTGGCGAGGCCCGTAAGCGGATCAAAGTGGGCGAGTTGTTGGAGTCGGGCCTCCGTCGCCTTGAGCTGGCGAATATCTGTAAGAATAGCGACGCGCCGGGGTGGTTCCGAATCGATTTGCGTAAGAGTAAGTAGGTGTGGATGTACTTCACCGCCCTTATTGCGATTCCAAATCTCGCCGCGCCAAAAACCCTTTCTAGTGACCGCCTCTTCCAATGCTTCGTAAAACGCTTCGTCGTGGCGACCTGATCGAAGACTCTTTGTGTTCATCTTGAGCGCTTCATCGCGGGGATAACCGGTGATCCGTGAAAACGCCTCGTTGACGTCGAGCACATTACTCTCAAGGTCGATAACGCAAATGCCTTCTCCGCTATGGTCGAATACGGCAGCTGCCTCGGTCAGACGGTTTTGCGAGTCGCGCTCTTCCGTGATGTCCCGAGCAACGGCGTACATAAAGTGTTCGTCCTGGGATACGGTAAATGACCAAGACAGCAGTCGGTAGCTCCCATCTCGATGACGAAGGCGGTTTTCTAAGTGGAACGAACCGATACCCTGCTTGAGACCCTGCGCCTTTGCTTTCGCAAGTTCCTGGTCGTCCTCGTGCAAGAAGGCGAGGAGAGACTGACCCACTAGTTCGTCCTTCGGGATGCCCAGGCAGTCCGCCCATTCATCATTTACCAGTTCAATGACGCCATCAAGGCTGGCGATCATGTGCATTCCATTGGGTTGATTGAAGAACGCTTCGTGCAACTGCTCCGCCCGGCGTTGCACCGTGACGTCCATCAAAATGCCACTAATCTGTAGCTCGCTCGACTTTTCTGATTGCGAGGAACAGCCAATCGCTCGCAGCCATCGTATTCCACGGTCCGGCAAATCGACGCGAAACTCAACGACGCGTGTGCCCGGGCTCCGTTCGAGTTCCTGCAACGCGGAGTGCAATGGCTCGGACCCATCGGGGACACGAAACGCGTTAATCAGCTCTAGCGTGATGCTAACGTCATCGACCTGAACGTCGAGTAGTTGCCTACCCGACTCGCTCAGCTCGAGTTCTCCGCTGGCTGGATGATACATCCAGCGTGCTATCCCGGCCGCGAGCAGAACCGCTTCGTGATTGTTATCCAATGGTTGTCGCCCTCAACACCCGCACAAAAATATCTTCTACTTCCATGCCGATACTTTCCCAGTCTAAAGGCAGTGCGAAGTTTTCACTACACCACAACGAAGATGGCAGAACTGCGTTGAAGTTGGGTGCGATGAACCTCCCTTATTAGGAGAGTCGGGCTCTTCGTTAGTCTTGTGAGAGTGCTGGGGCGGCTTAAGGCCCCGGCTCAGAGTAGCTTCGAGACTTCGAGTTAGCTGGCACTGACTGCGTTGTCGCTAGCTTCTCGGAAGCTCTCGATCGACGGACACGCGCAGAACAGATTCCTGTCGCCGTACACGTTATCGACTCGGCTGACCGGAGGCCAGTACTTGTCGAGCTTCAGATAGTCGATGGCAAAAGCAGCTTGTTCTCGACTGTAGGCGTGGGCCCAGTGTTCCGCGGTCAGTGCTTGCAGGGTGTGCGGCGCATTGACCAGTGGGTTGTCGTCCTGCGGCCAGTGGCCTTCCTGGACCAAACGAATTTCATCTCTGATGCGAATGAGCGCGTCACAGAAACGGTCGAGTTCAGCCAGTGACTCAGATTCGGTCGGCTCAATCATCAAGGTGCCGGCCACGGGGAAGGACATTGTTGGCGCGTGAAAGCCGAAGTCGATCAGCCGCTTAGCAATATCTTCCTCGCCAATGCCACTGGCTTCCTTGAGTGGACGAATATCGATGATGCACTCGTGGGCGATGGTACCGTTCCGGCCTGTGTAGAGAATCGGGTAGTGATCGCGCAGCCGGTGGGCGATGTAGTTCGCGGACAGTATGGCGACTTTACTAGCCTCAGTGACGCCCAGTGCTCCCATCATCCGTATATACATCCAAGAAATAGGGAGTATGGATGTACTACCAAAAGGGGCCGCTGCAACGACATCAAGCTGATCCTTGTTTCGCTTATCTTCCACCATTGGATGCGTAGGAAGAAAAGGCGCGAGATGCGCACAGACTCCGATGGGTCCCATACCCGGCCCACCACCGCCATGGGGAATGCAAAACGTCTTGTGCAAATTAAGGTGGGACACATCGGCACCGAATTTTCCCGGGGCAGCCAAGCCTACTAGCGCATTCAGGTTGGCGCCGTCGACATATACCTGTCCCCCGTGTTCATGGACCATGTCGCAGATTTCGACAATGCGTTCTTCAAACACGCCATGGGTCGATGGGTAGGTGACCATAACAGCCGCAAGCTGTTCGCTATGTGTGGCCGCTTTTGCACGTAGGTCGTCTACGTCCACGTTTCCTTCTTCATCGCAGTTGACGATCACGACTTTCATACCGGCCATCACCGCGCTGGCCGGATTCGTGCCGTGGGCCGATTCGGGGATGAGACAGATCTCTCGTCGCAGGTCGCCTCGGTGTTCGTGGTAACGTTTAATCGCAAGTAAACCGGCATACTCTCCCTGAGAGCCGGCATTGGGTTGGAAGGAAATCGCCGCATAACCCGTACACTCGGCGAGCATTCTCTCTAAATCATTCAGCAGTAGCTCATACCCCTTGGCTTGTTCCTGCGGTGCAAACGGATGAAGTCCAGCGAACTCGTCCCAGCTGACCGGTAACATTTCACTACTCGCATTGAGCTTCATGGTGCAGCTGCCAAGAGCAATCATTGATCGGTTTAGCGCGATGTCTTTTTGTTCGAGCCGTCGCAGGTAACGCAGCATTTCTGTTTCTGAGTGGTACTCGTTAAACAGAGGGTGCTGAAGATAATCGACGGTACGCTGCAAATTGGCGGGAATCGCGGTTTCTACCAGCTCACCGACTTCATCGCCGGTTTGATCGGTCACGATTCCGACCAGTTTGTGGATCTCCTGCGTGCTGCTGGTCTCATCCAGAGAGATACCGATGATTTCGGGGAGATCCTCTCTAAGGTTCACCCCTGCTGCGCGCGCCCGCGCGATGATCTCCTCCTTGGCCGAACCAACGCGAAGCGTGAGCGTGTCAAAGAAAGCATCGTGTTCGACAACGACTCCTCGTTGTCGCAGATTTTCCGCAAGCGTTGCTGTTAATCGGTGTGTGCGTTCTGCGATTCGGCGAATGCCTTCGGGACCGTGATACATCGCATAAAAAGCCGCAAGTACCGCTAATAATGCTTGCGCCGTGCATATGTTGCTGGTCGCTTTTTCGCGGCGAATATGCTGCTCACGGGTTTGCATTGCCATGCGCAAAGCGGGCCGCCCGGCGCGATCGACCGAGACGCCAATGATCCGACCGGGCGCGGAACGCTTGTAACTCTCTCGCGTCGCGAAAAACGCCGCGTGAGGGCCGCCGTAGCCCATAGGCACACCGAAACGCTGGCTGTTGCCGAACACCACATCGGCCCCTTGTTCCCCTGGCGACTTCAACAACGCCAAGGCTAGGATATCACTGGCGACAGCGACCAGAGTCTGCTTTTCGTGGGCATGCTCAATGATCGAGTCGATTGCTCGCACCTCGCCGCTGCTACCGGGATACTGAACCAGCGCACCAAAAGCACCGTGTGCCTCTAGCATCGACTCGATGGGACCGGCTTGAACGTCTATTCCGAGAGGAGCGGCGCGCGTGCGCAATACCGCAAGCGTTTGCGGATGACAGTCCTCGTCGACCAGGAACAGCTTACTGCGGTTTTTCTTATTAACCCGGTGAAGGAGGGTCATCGCTTCCGCTGCTGCGGTCGCTTCGTCTAAGAGCGATGCATTTGCCAGCGGCATGCCGGTGAGATCCATCACCATTTGCTGGAAGGTGAGTAGAGCTTCCAGCCGACCCTGGGAGATTTCCGCCTGATACGGTGTGTAAGCGGTATACCAGCCCGGATTTTCGAACACATTGCGCCGAAGCACCGCCGGCGTGTAGCAGTTGTAGTAGCCCATGCCGATGTGACTGGTGAACACCTCGTTCTGCACGGCATAGCCGCGCAATTCCGCTAAAGCATCAACCTCGGTACAGGGATCTGCAAGCTCCAGCTTCTTCTTTAGGCGAATCGAATCTGGGACCGTTGCCGCGACGATCGCAGCGACGGAATCGAAGCCCATCGCCACCGCCATTTCTCGCTGCTGGGAAGACGTTGGACCAATGTGCCGGGCTAAGAACTCATCGTCAGCACGCAGCTGCTTGACGTTTTCGATCTCGCCGTAAGAGTCGGGATTCTGGGTGCTACTCGCCATGCGCTCGTTCCATGAAAAAGATCATGATGGGTTAGTGCGGCGGACCGACCTAGCCGTTTGTAAGGCGTCAGTATTGGCCGCGATCGAAGAACCGAATCGGCAGGCTCTCACCAGCGGCAAATTTTAGCAGTCTCGACTTTCCTTCAGCAATTTCCGCCGCACTAATTTGTTGCAACACTTACCTTTTTTGCCATTAGCAGCGCGTGCAAATATCGCTGGTTCTCAATAGTCAATGCTAAGGATTTCTATTTCTCTGACTCCGTTAGGAGTTTCGAAGCTAGCCACGTCACCGACCCGCTTACCCAGCATGGCGCGCGCGAGCGGTGCGTCGATCGATATCTCCCTTTCCATCGCGTCGAATTCGTCCGGACCCAGGATTTTCACCCGCTGATGAAGTCCTTCTTCGTCTTCAAACCCGACCGTCGCGGCAAAATACACACGTTCCGGATCGCTAGGTTTTTCGTCGACAACGGTCAAGACCTCAAGTCGTTTACCCAGATAGCGTACGCGGCTATCGATCTCACGCAGGCGCTTTTTACCGTAAATGTAATCACCGTTTTCCGAGCGGTCGCCATTCTTGGCCGCATCTTGAACTGCCTTTGCGACGACTGGGCGCTCTTCTCGCCACAATTGCTCAAGCTCCTGGCGTAGGCTTTCGGCTCCAGCTGGACTGATCAAGGCGGTGGTTGGTTTTCTCGGGGGGCGATAGCGACCCATATCTGGTGTACCTAGAGCGCCTTTGGACGTTCGGCCCATTTTAATCGTCACCGAACCATCCTTCACACCCATTGATCCTCTCTGCCCTACACCTCCCCGGCAGGAGCACACCAGAAACAGCACATTGCCTGAGGTCGAATTTGACCTCTACAATCTGCGAATGCCTACAAATAGCAATCCACGTATTCTTCGCTGCGTTGCCAGCACGGCCTTCGCTCTGTGCATAACCAAGTCGGCGCTAGCGGCGCCCGAGCTGGAAACGGAACAGGGCTGCACGTCTTTGCAGGGGAACGTTATCGAAGGTGGCTTAATCTGGGGAAAAGTCCGTACTGGAGAGGAGGTTAGGCTCGACGGTGTCAAGCTCGATATTCTGCCTGATGGCACCTTCGTTGCAGGTTTTCATCGCGATGCCGCTGCCGCCAGCGTCCTGGCAGTCACGCAATTCTCTGCCAAAGGCGAGTTGGCCCCGACGATTTGTGAGCGTCAGCTTTTGGTTCAGCAACGCGACTACAACATTCAACGCATAGAAGGCGTACCCCAGCGCACCGTGACGCCACCGCCGGAGCAGCTGGAACGAATCCGCCGGGAGCGAGCACTCGTGCGCGCAGCGAAAGCTCAGCGGATCGCCAACCCCGCCTGGCTTATGCAAATAGACGGGGGCTTTCGCTGGCCTGTTGAGGGGCGTATTTCTGGCGTCTACGGCAGCCAGCGGGTCTATAACGGTACACCCGGGACTCCGCATTATGGTGTAGACGTTGCGGTTCCTACGGGCACTCCGGTGCTGGCGCCAGCTGCCGGAAAGGTCACCCTTGCTGAAGCAGATCTTTTCTATTCCGGTGGTACGGTTATTGTCGATCACGGCTATGGACTGTCATCGTCATTCCTACATCTGAGCGCTGTCGAAGTCGTCGTTGGTGACCTTGTGCAAATCGGTGATCGCTTGGGGCAGGTCGGAGCGACCGGCCGCGCAACCGGCCCCCATCTTGATTGGCGTATGAGCTGGCGGGATCGACGCGTGGACCCGCAACTGTTGGTCCCCGAAATGAACGCCAAGCGATGAGCGGAGACATGGGCGGTGATATTTCGATAACTCAGGACAAGCAAAGGCCGTATAATCGCGGGTCTTCAAAATTTGGGAGCTCTTAGGTGCTCGATAAGAAACTGCTCAGCATACTGGTTTGCCCGGTCAGCAAGGCACCTCTTGAATACAACGCGGACGCGCAGGAGCTTGTCTGTAAGGCGAGCGGCTTGGCCTACCCGATCCGCGATGGCATTCCCGTGATGCTAGAAGAAGAAGCCCGTCAGCTGACCGCTGATGAAAAGCTGGGCTGAAAGAGCGGCGGTCGCACGATGAGTGAAACTATCTTCAGCAAGATCATAGACGGCGAGATTCCGGCCGAAAAGCTATACGAAGACGAGCACTGTATAGCGATCAATGACATCAACCCTCAGGCACCGGTCCATGTACTGCTTATTCCCAAAAAGCCGATCGTGAAGCTGTCAGACTCGGATCCGGAAGATCAGGCTCTCCTTGGCCACCTCATGCTTGCCGTGGGTGTGGTTGCCCGTCAACTGGGGGTGGAAGAAGCTTTTCGCCTGATCGTCAACAATGGTGCGGGCGCGGGACAGACGGTCTTTCATCTGCACTTACACATACTGGCGGGTGCGAGTCTAGCCGAGAGCAAGATGGTGATTTGACGCCCCGGCGGTGCGCTCCCAATGAGTGGTTTTTTCTGAGCAAGTTAGCCTTTTCGAGTAAGTAAGCCTTTTCTGAGACAGTTCTATGAAGACCGGAGAAATCCGCGAAGCCTTTCTTTCCTATTTTGAAAGTCAGGAACACACCCGGGTGGCCAGCAGTTCTCTGGTGCCGGGAAACGATCCGACCCTGCTTTTTACCAATGCGGGGATGAATCAATTTAAGGACGTGTTCCTAGGTTCAGAGAAACGGCCCTACCTGCGAGCGACCAGTTCGCAGCGCTGCGTGCGCGCGGGTGGAAAGCACAACGATTTAGAAAACGTTGGCTACACCGCGCGCCATCACACCTTTTTTGAAATGCTTGGCAATTTCAGCTTTGGCGATTATTTCAAGCGCGATGCGATTCGCTTTGCCTGGGAGTTCTTGACCGGCACTCTCGCATTACCCAGCGAGCGCCTGTGGGTCACTGTTCACATCAGCGACGATGAAGCGGAGCGGATTTGGATCGAAGATATCGGGTTTCCTGCGGAGCGAATTTCGCGACTCGACGAAGACAACTTCTGGCAGATGGGCGACACGGGACCTTGCGGACCCTGTTCTGAGGTGTTCTATGACCACGGCCCAGAGGTGCCTGGCGGTCCGCCCGGCAGTGAAGATGACGACCTGGATCGCTACATAGAGATTTGGAACTTAGTGTTCATGCAGTACAACCGGAGTGCCGATGGCCGCATGGAGCCGTTGCCAAAGCCCTCCGTCGACACCGGTATGGGCTTAGAGCGCGTCGCTGCAGTCTTGCAGGGAGTCCACAGTAACTATGAAATCGATCTGTTCGTCGCGCTGATCGGGGCGACTGCACAGATGCTCGGTGTCGAAGATCGCTCCCACCCGTCGCTCAGAGTGATCGCTGATCACGTACGCTCTTGTTCTTTTCTTATCGTCGACGGCGTTGTGCCGGGTAACGAAGGGCGTGCCTATGTATTGCGGCGCATCCTGCGGCGGGCAATCCGCCACGGCAACAAGCTTGGCGCCAAAGGGAGCTTCTTCAATCGGCTGGTCGAGCCGCTCGTTGCAGAAATGGGAGACGCCTATCCGGAGCTTCGAGAGCAGGCCAGCAAGATCCGCGAGATCATTCAGGCCGAGGAAGAACAGTTCGCACGAACGCTAGACCAGGGCATGGTGATTCTCGAAGACGCGCTCGCAGCGATGAGTTCAACGGTCATTGGCGGGGACGTCGTATTCAAGCTGTACGATACCTACGGCTTCCCCGTGGATCTAACCAACGATATTGCCCGCGAGCGAGGATTGTCCCTCGATATGGACGGCTACGACGAGGCGATGGAAGCCCAGCGTCAGCGGTCCAAGGACACTGGCAGCTTTGTTGTCGACTACAGCGATGGGCTCGACCTCGATGGCGAAACTGAGTTTTTGGGGTACAGCGAACAGATCGGTGAGGGTGAGGTTATCGCCCTTCTGGCTGGGTCGGAACAGGTCGAAGCACTCACGGTAGGGCAAGAAGGAGCGCTGGTTCTTGATCGGACGCCGTTTTACGGCGAGTCCGGTGGTCAGGTGGGTGATCGCGGGTACCTGCACAAAAGTGGCGCAGAGGGCGCAGAAGTAGAAGTACTCGACACGACCAAAAGCGGCCGCCACTTCATTCACCACGTGCAGGTCGCCACCGGAGTCGTCAACAAAGGCGACCGTCTTCAAGCAATGGTGGATTCGGCGCTGCGTCAAAAAACTACGCTGAATCACTCTGCAACACATCTGTTGCACGCCGCTCTCCGCGAAGTGCTCGGAACTCATGTCGCTCAGCGTGGTTCCCTCGTAGATGAGCGCCGTTTGCGCTTCGACTTCTCTCACGGGGCCTCTATGAGCGTGGAGGAGCTCGAGCGCGTCGAGAGCCGTGTGAACGACGAAATCCGCGCTAATACGGAGGTCAGCACCGAGCTGATGGCGATGGACAAAGCCATGGAGTCGGGGGCTATGGCGCTGTTCGGCGAGAAGTATGGCGATGTGGTTCGTGTAGTGACCATGGGGCAGGATCGCTTTTCCGTTGAGCTTTGCGGCGGCACGCATGTCGCCAATACTGGCGAGATTGGGTTCCTAAAGCTCGGCGCTGAAGCCGGCTTGGCCTCCGGGGTTCGGCGGATCGAAGCCGTGACCGGCGCGGAAGCAGTCGCCGCGGTACGGGACGTTAATCGAACTCTTGCGCAGGTTTGTGACAGTGTTCGGGGAACGCCGGACAATGTAGGCAGCAAGGTGGAGAGTCTGCGTCAGCAAACGAAAGAGCTTGAGCGCGAACTCGCTCGCCTAAAGCAGAAGCTCGCCTCTGCGGCGGGACAAGACATTACTTCCCAGGCAGTCGACGTGCATGGCGTAAAAGTGCTTGCGGCTAATGTGGAAGGCGCCGATGCGGGCAGTCTGCGGGGACTCTGTGATCAGTGTAAGAACAAGTTAGGTTCGGCCGTGATTCTATTGGCGGCCGTAGACGGTGAGAAGATCGCCTTAATCGCCGGCGTAACCAAAGATCTCACCAATCGCGTAAAAGCAGGCGATCTGATTCGTGAGTTTGCCGGGCGTTTGGGCGGTAAAGGCGGCGGACGGCCGGACATGGCGCAGGGGGGCGGGAGTGACGTGGCTGCCTTGCCAGCCGCTCTAGATGCTGTTCCGGTCTGGGTGGGCGACGCCTTATCCTAAGCGCGAACACATACAAGCTCACAAAAGAACGCAAAGCACTGCGAAGAAATACACCGTTAAATAGCATTTAAAGAAATCACCCGTGGCTCTTATAGTTCAAAAATTTGGTGGTACATCCGTCGGCAGCGTCGAGCGGATAGAGCAGGTCGCTGAAAAGGTGCAGCGCTTTCACCAGGAAGGGCACAGCGTCGTGGTCGTCGTATCTGCTATGAGCGGCGAGACCAACCGCCTATTGGCTCTTGCCCATGATATTCAGATGCAACCTACCGCTCGTGAACTAGACACGCTGCTGGCGACAGGTGAGCAGGTCACGATTGCATTACTAGCTATGGCGTTGGAGAAACGCGGGCAGCCGGCTAAGAGCTTTACTGGGGCCCAGGTTCGCATCCTTACGGATGACGCGCACAACAAGGCTCGAATTCAAGATATTGATCGAAGCCGCCTGGAAGGTGAGTTAACAGCGGGTCGAGTCGTTGTGGTTGCAGGCTTCCAAGGTGTGGACGAGGCAGGAAACATCACCACGCTAGGGCGTGGAGGTTCGGATACAACGGCGGTCGCTCTCGCAGCTGCGCTTAAGGCGGACGAATGTCAGATATACACCGATGTTGATGGGGTTTACACAACAGACCCTCGCGTCGTTGACGGGGCCAAGCGGCTCGACAAGATCACCTTTGAGGAAATGCTGGAAATGGCCAGCATGGGATCTAAAGTTCTGCAGATTCGCGCCGTCGAATTCGCTGGCAAGTACAACGTACCGCTAAGAGTTCTGCACAGTTTTCAGGATGGCCCGGGTACGCTGATCAGTCTAGAGGAAGACTCAGAGATGGAAAAACCGACGATTGCGGGGATCGCGTTTAATCGCGACGAGGCAAAGCTGACAATTTTGGGTGTGCCAGATATGCCTGGTGTTGCCTACAAAATTCTTGGCCCAATCGGTGAGGCCAACATCGAGGTAGACGTCATCGTGCAAAACGTGGCCGAGGACAAATCCACTGACTTCACCTTTACCGTATCTCGCAATGAACTGGCAGATGCGGAAGAGATACTCAAAGCGACGGCAGCGGAGCTAGGAGCCAGGGAGGTGCGAGCGGATAGCAAGATCGCGAAGGTATCCGTGGTCGGCGTAGGCATGCGCTCCCATAGCGGCGTTGCCAGTCAGATGTTTGAAGCGCTCGCCGACAACGGCATTAACATTCAAATGATTACAACCTCCGAGATCAAGATCTCCGTCATTATCGAAGAAAAGTACTTAGAACTCGCCGTTAGGGCGCTGCATTCTTCTTTTGGACTTGATGCGGAACCTCAGGAAGAGACTGTTGCCTAAGCTGTAACTATGTAAACCGGAATCACAGTGCCGCAAGGACGGGGCCGATGCTGATACTTACGCGCAAAGAGGGAGAATCACTGCGCCTTGGCGACGACATTACCGTAACGGTAGTCAGCGTTAAGGGCGGACACGTGCGCCTGGGCGTTACCGCACCCAGAGAGGTAGCCGTGCATCGCGAGGAAATTTTTCAGAAGATCGCGGCAGAAGGCGACCAATTGGGTAAATCCAATGGTCGCAACGATAGCCCGGTGAGTACTGATCCACAAAACACCGCCGATGACGGTGGCGGTGCCAGTTAGATTCTGCTTTAAGATCGGGGTGGCCAGACCGTCCCTCACAGCTTACCCTCACGTCATTATCGTCATCTAATTATTGCGACCGGTGGAGCACGCGGTGAGCGACGACTTCGAAGCGGTAGCGCTTCCCCATGTACAAAAGCTGGACGATTCCGAGGCGCTCGCGCGGGCCCAGGCGTTCTACCAGCACTTAAAAACGAGGCGGTCGGTCCGCGCCTTTAGCGATAACCCCGTGCCTGCGGAACTCATAGAAACCTGTATCCGAGCAGCGGGTTCCGCGCCGAGTGGAGCCAACCATCAGCCTTGGCACTTTGCTTGTGTAAGCTCGAACGAGATCAAGCGTCAAATTCGGGAGGCGGCCGAAGTGGAAGAGGCGGCCTTTTACGGTGGACGCGCGGGCGATGAATGGCTAAAGCATCTCTCCGCCCTGGGAACCGATCAGTTCAAACCGTTTCTTGAGATAGCGCCCTGGCTTATAGCGGTCTTTGTTGAAAAGCACGGCAAGGATGCGGATGGGAATAAGCGCAAGAACTATTACATGAATGAGTCTGTCGGCATCGCAGTCGGGTTTTTGCTCAATGCGCTCCATCAGGCGGGACTCGCTACCTTGACGCACACGCCCAATCCGATGAAGTTCCTCAGCGAGATACTGGATCGGCCGAGTACAGAAAGACCCTACATGCTGATTGTGACCGGTCACCCAGCCGACGATGCAACGGTGCCAAAAGCCGCTCTAGAGAAAAAGTCTCTTAACGAAATCGCATCATTTTTCTGACTGACCTTTTGAACAGATCGGTCTCTTTCATCGATAAATTTTGAAGGACTATCGCATCGCTATCGAGAGGCTATAGAAAGGCTATAGAAAGATAGGTCCGATCTGTTTTACCTGGCTCAGACCGATGGTAGAATCGCCGCCCCGCAGCCGAGGCGGGGCCCGGGCGCAACGCCCAAGACATAAAAAACGGAAAAACGGAGAGGTGGCCGAGTGGCTGAAGGCGCTCCCCTGCTAAGGGAGTATACGTTAACAGCGTATCGAGGGTTCGAATCCCTCTCTCTCCGCCATCCATAAAAATGGCCCCATCGGGGCCTTTTTTGTGGATGTCTGAAAAGGCGGATAGACGAGAATCCTTGGTTCGACAAATTCTGACCAACGGAGGAATTTGGACGCGGGAGCTCAGCGACAGCGCCTCGAAGGGGTGAGAAAAGCCCAGAGGCTATTCGAATCAATCCCTCCGTCCCACTACCGCCGCAATTCCACCACACTCCCTGGACCAGGCATCACAGCAAACTCACCCGCGAAATTACCCTGGTTGATAGCGATTCCGACATTGAGAATGTCATTAATGTAGATGGCTGGTTCCTCGAGCGCCACACCGCCGAAGGAGTTGACGTACCGTACACGCTTTTCGAATAGCACTTCGTCATAGTTTCGGATGGTGACCTGGAGTTCGTCACCGGCCGTGACACCCAGTGTGTCGAACAGGTCGACGCTAATGTTGGTCCATACGTTGCCATAGTGCGCATCCAGGATCGGTACGCTGCCTAGGATTGCATCGTCTTCCATCTCCGCTTTCTGATATGCCAGCGATCTAACTTCGGTCTTAAGTGTAGGTCCCACCTCTTCAAAGGAGATCTCGCCGGAGGCGAGGCGTGCCCCGGTGTACGCATAAACATCCCGGCCGTGGAAGGTGTGTGAGCGCTCTGATCCATGCAGCCGATTCTTTGATTCATCGATCTCGCGCAGCGCCGCCACGCCGAGGTTATCAGCCACCAGGGTGGGCGTCCCGTTGTCGGGGGTTACGAAGAAGTGCCCGGACTCAGTTTTAAGCACTACGGACTTTCTGTCCGTACCCATGCCGGGGTCCACAACAGAAACAAATACGGTGCCGGCGGGCCAGTACTCCGCGACTTGGTTTAGGCGGTAAGCCGCCTCCCAGATATTGAAGACCGGAATCTCATGGGTGTTGTCGTACATTTTGAGGTCTGCAGACACACCGTAGGGGACGCCCTCCATTGATGCCACCGCCGGTTCTTCGAGTCCAAAATCACACTGGAAGACGAGTGCGCACCGTCACCATCCCGATGTTGCGGCGGTGCAGGTTAGTAAAATCGCAAATACCAGCCGCAAAGTTCGTTGATTCATAGGGTCTTTTTCTCCTGATCGATGGGCCACTACTGCCGCATTTTGCAAAGATCTTTTTGCACGGCATCAGAACATTATAGTGATCATCCGATCCTCGGGCTTGAGTCAACAAACAATATGAAGAGAAGGGCAGTGCAGTAGCGGGCTTGCCATAGGTTGGCGAAAGCTGCGGAAGACGATGCATTGAGCATCCTCAGGCATTTTCTTATCTCGTCGACCTCTTGATATAAAGGGTTAAGCTTGCCGTGTGTCGTCGCGGGTAGAAAATAGGTTCGGGCCTGCACAGCGGAGATACTTATGGACGTACAATCACTTTTAGTCCTCCTAGCCGAGTTGGGAGTTGGAATCGCCGGATTTGCCGCTGTGGCTGTGGCGGTGGCGTCGCAGAGTTCAGGTGCGCATTCGCGGCTCCAGGTAGCGCAGGTGAATACGATGATGTTCGGCAGCCTGGGGGTGGTCTTCTACGCCCTGATACCGATGCTGATCGCCCTGGCTGTTCCTGAATCGCCTGCGGTCTGGAAAGTACCCAGCTTTCTATACATGCTCTCGCATATCATTTTTCTCGTGGGGTTACTCAAGAGAATTCCGGCGTGGCGTAGGTTTCCAGGGTACGACATAAGGTATACCTGGTTTGCAGTGTGCGCGCTCCTCGTTTCCGTTGGTCTTAATTTCTATAACGTCGTGTTTCTCGGAACGGGTTGGCCGTTCGTCGCCTCGCTGGCCTGCGGCCTGGCCATCCCGAGCTCGCGTTTTGTGCAGATTGTCGAGTCGCTTTGGAATGTGGAAGATGAGCCTTCGGCTAACGTCGACGGGGAAACTGTCGAATAGCGAGTTCGATACCCAGGACCCGACCCAGCTTCCGGCCCAGCGGGGTGAACGTCACGGTATGTACCCGTTCTCGAAGTAGCGCGTGATGTTCTACACTGCATAGTATCGTTTGCAATTCGTGAAGTTACACAATGTCTGTAATGGAACCAGGTCAGAAAATGGTAGCGATGGTGCGCCAGGGGCGCGAGTCTGAAGCGGCCGTCGTTAATGAGTGTTATGCCGATGATGTTGTCACTATCGAAGGTCAGGGCACCGAAGAAATGCCAGCAGTTATTGAAGGTATTGACAGGCTACGAGGCAAGCACGAGTGGTGGTATAGCAACCACGACGTTAATAGCGTCGAGCTGGAAGGACCTTTCGTCGGGCATCGCGAGGATCAGTTTGGCATCCGATTCACGATCGATGTGACCCCTCATGGCGGCGCCCGGATGCAGATTACCGAAGTGGGGCTGTTTACGGTGCGTGATGGAAAGGTGTTCCAGGAAGAGTATCCCTATTTGATGGGCTAGTAGTACCAACTCCATGTTGCTCGATCGGCTTGGAGTCGAGTTCTTCATGTGCTGAGTGGAGGCAACTTGTCGACGGACTACTCCCACGGCCAGTAATTTTTGGGTGAATACCAGAGTCATTAGGCTCTATTCCGTTGGCTCGGCTCTACGGTTCTACGGCTCTTCCCACTTAACAATGGGATGGACCGATTTTCATTAAACCCTGTTGATGATGCCATCCCATCCACGAGAGGTCATGACTCTCAATCGCTAGTTCTCAAAGTTTCTAAATCCGAAGGCCTTCCGGCTCATCATCTCCATCTTGTTGTGGAAGTCCTCGGTGGGTCCGTTGCTTTTGCTGAAGCGCCACATCATGACGATGGGTTCGAGCCGTGAATGAAATGTTTTGGCGAGCTTTCCGAGCTGGGTCTGTCTTTGCGTCGAGCATTTTCTACTTCGATTTCCATTAGGCGTTTAGCCTGATCGACCTTCGTACCGCCGTACTCCTTACGCTAGCGGTAGTAGGTCTGTTCTGTGACTCCGAGTTGCTTACACGCTTCGGCGATCGCTTTGTGCTGTGCGATCCGCACATCAGCCTAATGGAGTTTGTGGATGATGACTTCGGGTGAATGACGTATCTTCGGTATGGCTCAGATCTCCTGTCATAGGGATTGTCACTTAAGATCTGGACCAAGAATTTCAGGTTAGCGCAGACTGTTCCGCCCAATCACTGCCCTCGTTGCGCCCGTTGCTGTCGAATGCTGTCTAAGCCATCGCGAAAGTCATTACTAGACAACAGCACGGCCTGCTGCGGCAGATTGCTGATCCACTCCGCATCCATTGAAGTGCTTAAACCGCGGTGCATCGATTCTTTGATCGCGGCATATGCCGCGGCGGACAAGCCAGCCAATTCTTCAGCAAGTTTAAGGCCGTGTTCTTGCAGATCGTCACGGCTAACGACTTCACTGACCAAGCCTGCGCTCAGCGCTTCATCGGCCAACATCGGAATGCCGCGCAAACACATGTTTTTCGCACGGCTCAAGCCGATGATGCGCGGTAATAAGAAAGTACCTCCCAACGGCGGCATGATGCCGGCTTTAATCCACACTTCCAGGAATGAGGCGTTCTGCGAGGCGACGCGAAAATCACAGGCCAAAGCCAACTCGCAGCCTACTGATACCGCCGTGCCTTGTATCAGCGCCAAAGTCGGTTTAGGGCAATGCCAGATTCGCCGTGCCGCACCCTGAAAGTGCGCATACACCTGGTTCTTAATCTCGGCCGGAGTCATTCGCGTCAATCGGTCGAGAAAGTCAAAATCCGCGCCGGCCGAGAAGTGATCACCGTCGGCGGCGAGAATGATCGCTTGCACCTGGTCGTCGGCGCTCAGTCTGTCCATCGCGACGCATAGTTCCGACAGACCCTCAGGGCGAGCGGTGTTATGGGATTCGGGGCGCGCTAAGACGATTCTTC
>JBCBZV010000255.1:0-2871 GCA_039815155.1 Pseudomonadota bacterium | reverse complement strand
TCGACCATATCGACATTCGCCATCATCCAGCCTTCTATGTAACCCACCTGACCGGCGGGCAAAGTAGCGCTTGTGTGCAGCGATATATTGAAATCAGGCTCTGGGAAACGCTTGAATAAACCGTCGGCAAGCATATCTCTCGCTCCTGCACCCCGCTCTTCTGCAGGCTGCATAATGACCATGAGCGTTCCCTGCCAATCCTCTCGTCGGTTCAGCATCGTCAATGCGGCATCAATCACCACCGTCATGTGTACATCGTGACCGCAGGCATGCATAACTGATACTTCCCGGCCGTCCATCTCAATCGCCTTTTGCGTACTGGCATAGGAAAGATCGGTTTGCTCCGCAACGGGCAGCGCATCCATATCAGCCCTCATCAGCACAGTAGGGCCCTCACCATTACGCAGGAGTGCAACCACACCGTGACCACCCACGGAGCGCGTCACTTCGTAACCGGCTTGCTCAAGGGTGTCAGCAAGCATCTTAGAGGTCTTACTTTCTTGGAAGGAGAGCTCGGGATTGGCGTGCAAATGCTTGTAGTAAGCCAACGCGTCGAAGTCGGTGGCGCTGCTGACACCGGCATGCACACAGAAGATGAACAAACTCATCCCTAGAAGGGTCTTCGATAGATCTAATGAACTGTGGTGTTCCATCTCACTCAATCCCATTCGGCTCTTTAGCCCGCTTGTTGACGCTAATCGGAAGCATAGTCGGTAGCAATACGCCCGACCAGGTATTACTCCTTGAAGTCCCAAGTAGATCCAACGAACTCCGGCCTTCCCGTACAATAGGGTGATAATTAACGTACTCAGTCTCCACGGGCTTTTTTTGTCACATCAATCACCTCATTCGATGCCCTACAAGCAGCCTCCCTCCAGCGCGGAGACCTATCGACGGCTGCTGACTTACGTGGGTCAGCTCTGGCCGGCATTTTTGCTGAGCATGATCGGCTTTGTCTTGTATGCACTGACTCAAGCGAGTTTCGCCAGTCTGATGCAATACCTTCCGACAGCTTTTGCTGATACGCCAACATCGCCCCTCGGGGAACAACTAGCGCAGCAAGGACGTGAGCTGCGGCAGTGGGAGCTGGATTGGGGTCTGAATCAGGCTGAGCGAATTAGGTTCGTACTGCCTTTAGCCCTGGTCGCGATCGTTACCGCTCGTGGTATCGGCTCCTATCTCGGCGGTTACTACATCACCTACGTCGCACGACGGATCGTCAATCGGCTCCGCACCGATGTGTTCGAGCACATAAACCATCTTCCTGCTTCCTATCTTGCCCAGCGGAACTCAGCGGAACTCTTGGCACTCATCACCTATAACATCGAGCAGATTGCGTCAGCCGCATCCACATCGATCAAAGTCATTGTTCGGGAAGGTCTTACCGTACTGGCGCTGTTTGCCTACATCATCATCCTTAACTGGAAGCTGTCGTTGGTTTTTGTCGCCCTCACTCCCGTTATCGGTTTAATCATCAGCTTCGCATCAAGACAGTTCAAGAAATACAGTCGGCGCATACAGGATTCGATGGGCGGAATTGCTCAGGTAGCGGCGGAGGCCATACGCGGATTCTCAGTCGTCCGAAACTACGGCGGCCAAGAAGCGGAACAGCAGCGCTTTGAACAGCGAAATGACTTCGCGCTCAAGCAGGACATGAAGCTTGCCCGGGTCAATGAAATCAGCACTCCTATCATTCAATGGCTCACTTACGCTGCGATTGCAGCACTGTTTTGGTTTGGGCTAGACCCCAGTTTGCGCGGCACCATGGACACGGGACAGTTTCTTGCCTACATCACTGCGGCCAGCCTTATTGCAAAGCCGCTGCGCCAGCTAACGCAGGTAAATGTGCGCATACAACGGGGAATCGCAGCTGCCGAAAGCGTGTTCGAAATCCTCGACGAATTGCCCGAGCGCCAGGAAGGTTCGGCTGTGACGAATCGCCTGGCGGGAGCTATCCAGGTAGCTAATCTGAGCTTCCGCTACCCAGCGGCGAAAGAAGACACGCTGAAGAATCTGAGTTTTGAGATCGCTGCCGGCGAAACGGTCGCTTTAGTCGGCCGGTCCGGATCAGGTAAGACAACGCTCGCTCAAATTTTAGCGGCGCAGTTCCCACCCAGCAGCGGTGAGGTATACCTCGATGACCGGCCCTTGAGTGAGTTGAAGCTGAAGGATGTTCGCCGCCAGATTGCCATCGTTGACCAGCAGGCAACCCTCTTCGCAACCAGCTTGCGCAGCAATATCGCCTATGGAGATTTAGCAGTGGCAACCGATGAAAGCGTGAACTTGGCTCTCGCTCGGGCAAACGCTGATCGCTTCGTAAAGCTGTTGCCAGCCGGCCTCGATACGGAACTCCGAGAGGAAGGGGATGACTTCTCCGGCGGCGAACGACAACGGCTTTCGCTGGCACGGGCGTTTCTCAATGATGCGCCCATCCTCATTCTAGATGAGGCAACCTCAGCACAGGATGCGGAGAGCGAGAAGCTGATTCAGGACAGTCTTGGGACAATCTTGGACAAGCGAACGGCTGTTATCGTTGCGCACCGTCTGCATACGGTACAAGACGCGGACCGAATTCTAGTGTTGGATGAGGGTCGTCTGGTTGAGCAGGGGAACCATGAAGAATTGCTGGCTCAGAATGGTCTTTACGCCGCACTGCGTCAAAAGTTACTGGATCAAAAAGAATGAAGTCCCGGCTCCGTGAAATAGTAAATACTGGATCCACCGGACAATTTAATTTGCTTGGTAGAGTTGGATCACTAGCTTGGAATCATTGCAATTGAGCGAATTATCGCCGAAAGTCCCTAGCACCAAAAAGCGATTGGAAGCACACCTTGCACCACGAGCACCACGCACAACTGTGTTCCAGCAACG
>JBCBZV010000128.1:0-11248 GCA_039815155.1 Pseudomonadota bacterium | reverse complement strand
CGCCAAAAGAGCCTAACTACTTCTCGACGGACTTGCCGCAGCTTAACGAGGCTGACAGCATTGAGCAGTACCTGTCGTTCTTCGATTTCAATGGTGACGTTTCACAAGTTGGCGGCGAGGCATCGACGTGGTACCTGTACTCCAAGACAGCCGCCAGCAACATTCTTGAGTTTCAGCCTGATGCGCGAATGATCGTTATGCTGCGAAACCCTGTGGATATGTTTTTTTCTTTGCACGCCCAGTTCAAGTACAACATGAGCGAGACTATCGACGATCCAAGGGAAGCGTGGAATGCGCGGACAAGCCGTCCCGAAGACTCGTTGCTGCAATATGGCCGCGCATGCGCGCTGGGAGCACAAGTGTCTCGACTGTTAGAGATAGCGCCGAGGCAACAGCTCCATTTCATCTTCTTCGATGATCTCTCAAACGACCCGAAAGCAGAGTACTTGAAGGCATTGCAGTTCCTCGGCTTACCAATCGTCGTTCCGGATAGTTTTGCTGTGCTCAATGAGCGCAAGACGCACCGCTCAAAGATAATGGAGCGGTTCTTGAGATCGACACCAACACCTGTCGCGCACGTAGTAGCTGCAATAAAGAAAGCGACAGGTATCAAGCGTCTCGGCATCTCAAACGCCCTGCTTAACTTGAATACAAAGCGCGTTTCTAGACCACCCCAAGACCCCGGGTTTAGAGCTGAACTACGAGCAGCATTCGAAGACGACATAAGGCTGCTGGCGCAAAGGCTGGACACCCGAGTCTTGGTGTGGCTGCAGGACTAGTAACTAGACAAAAAGATCAATTGAACCGTCGACGTAGCCACAGTCGGACCAGTAGCCAATAGTCCATTGCAATACTTCGATTACGAGCACTGACAAGCGTCGCACCAAGCAGACAAAGAAAAACAGGTACGAATACAAGGATTTTGTAGCCAATTTCCGAAATGATAGACGTGGTTGGAAAGGACGAGGCGACCACAATCCCGACAGCAGCGACAAGGAGCATCAGGCCGAGCGGCGCAAGTTCAAGCTCCATATCAAAGTACTCTTTCGCCTTGATCACTGTGAAGGCGAACTGGAATACACGAACCAACAGCATCGCTATCGCCGCGCCAATAAAGCCGAATAATGGAATCAGTGCAAAGAACAAAAGAGTGGCGACAACCGCAACGCTGTAGTTGATCCTGCTAACCCACCGCGTCGCCCCGGTCGCGAGAAAACTGAAATTCGCATAGAAAGCGAGACACCAGAAGACAGCTGAAAACGCCAAGAACGATACGGCATCGGCCGCAGAATAATATGCTGAGTCGGCCATGAGTCGGATTATCGGCGACGAAAACAATGAAATACCTACGGCTGCTACCATTAGCAAGAGCGTTATGAATTGAAATACGTTCCCAAAAATCTCCGGTGCTCTGTCGGAATTGTTGTAGATGCTAAAGGACTCTGTTTGCCAGAACTGGGAGAACGGCATCCAAATGAGCGTCGTAAGGATCGCAGAGAACTTCACCGCCAACTCGAAGAGGCCGACATCACTTAGTGTCGCGAATTCATTCATGTAGTATCTATTGGCGGAGCCTGTATAGAGTGCTGCGAATCCGGCCAACCAAAGTGGTATGCAGAACTTCACTTGTTCTAGTGCATACTGCCAGCGCCAGGCCAGTCCCACCTTTACAACGGCATAAGCGCCTAAGAGAAGTGCTAGCACTGTCGTGCTAACGGCACCGGAGATGGCTATACCTAGCACGCCCATGTCCTCATAGACCAGCAGCCAGATATTCATACCAAGTTGTAGTAGTAGTTTTGCGGCACCAAATGACACAAACAGCCATGGACGTCGCTCAATACGAATATACAATAGCCCGTAGTTCTCGACCGCGGTAGTCACGAGCTGGACGGCGAAAAAGGCGATAACGAGGTCGAACTGATCGGTAGAAAACAAGAAAACGGATGCCTGTTCGGTCAGCATCAGCACGACCGACATAGTGATCACACTAATCGCCGTCGTCAGGATTAGCGCACTCGACACCGTCGCATTCTGATCGACGAGAGTTGACTTTTCGTAGTAGAACTTGGGCACGGCCTGCAGCAGTCGTGCACCAAAGACCAGATCTATCAAGCTCAACGCGAAAACAAGTAGGCCGATAACGCCATAATCAGCTGGTGCCAGATAATTGGTGTAAATGGGCAGCATGATGAAGCCCACCAGTTGTCGCATGATATTACCGGCAGCGTAAATCAGCGAGTGCGAGAAAATACCGCTCGTCTCATTGTTGCCGCTGCTATTCTTGGTGCTCGTCATACCAAATAAATGAAAATGCGCCTGTCGTGGGAGCAGCATGATAGCTGAAGCAGCGAATAACGGCACGGAATTGCTCATCAATTCCTGAATCGTCTGACTTCTCGAATGTATGGCGACCGATCAAAACCAGCTAAACATGACGGAATCGTCAAAACACAACGTGACGCAATGCCTATCGAAACAACGTATGGTCGGGCAGACTATCAACAGCTATATTAGGTGCACAACGATGGCAAGCTTATTCGTCAGCGGAGATCGTCGGACGCCACTGGCTACGCACCAACTCTGCTACTAAGAGGGGCACTGCAATGCAAAGTTCAACCAGTCCGACAGGATTCCTAAAGCTACTGTTGTCGATTATCGCAGTCCTATTTGTTGGTAACGCATTCAGCATCTTTGCCAAGCATTACTTGGGTTATGACGTTATGTTGGGCTTAGTACCCCTGTTCAGCTTCAATGCCGAGGCTAATATCCCAACACTCTTCTCGTCCCTAATGATGCTGGTTTCAAGTGCGCTGACGTTACGCATTTGGTGGGAGTACTTGCACACAGACGGCCCCCACGTACCGTGGCTGGGCTTGACTATCGTTTTCGTCTTCTTGGCCGTAGATGAATTCGCCTCGCTTCATGAGCGATTGACGGGCATCGTTCGCGGCACCCTGGACACGTCCGGGCTACTGTTCTACGCCTGGGTGATTCCCTACGGGCTCGCCGTTGGCATCTTTGCTCTGGCATACGCGAGGTTCTTGTATCGACTTCCGCGACATATTATGTGGCTGTTCATTGCCTCGGGGTCGATTTTCATCAGTGGCGCCATCGGTATGGAACTCCTGGGCGGTCGTCATGAGGACCTATATGGAAACGGCACGCTCATGTACTCAATGCTGTTTACCCTTGAAGAAGTTCTTGAGATGGTGGGAATCGCTCTCTACATTTATGCACTTCAGCGATTTATCGTTTATCGATTCGGGTCTATGATAATTGAGTTAAAATCAAACAGTACCGCTGCATCGATCAGCAAGTAGCATGCGGACGCGTGTATATGTGCGATAATTTTTTGGACTAGACCCTCGGTTTGCTCATGAAGGATCATAACGGAATCTTGCTTTTATTCCATTGCAAACAAGATACAGGCTATGCGATCGGGAAGCTTGAGCATGTTTTCCATCAAGCCGCTATTAGCGCAGGCTTTTCTGAGCAACGCATTTGCTATGGCTACACCGAATTATCGAAGCCCGCCACTAAGCAACTCGTGAAGGTCGACTATTACGGGCGTACCGCGAGTAGCGAACTATCAGCGGTAGTCGCTGCCAGCAACATAAAGACCGTCCTGGCGTTTGATCTCCAATACCCAGCGCATATTGTGGGCACACTTCGGCGAGCCGGTGTTACGCGGATCGTATCCTACTGGGGTGCATCAATGAGCGGCCTGAATACCGGTTTGAGGTTGCTAGCCAAAAGGCTGGAATGGTTCATGCGCGGACATAAGCCAGATCTATTTGTCTTTGAATCTGAAGGTATGCGACAAACCGCGACCCACGGACGCGGGATTCCGCAAGCAAACACTAGAGTTGTCCATCTTGGCGTCGACACCAGTCGCTACAAGCCTGCACCCGGAACCCGATACGCGAACGAGGTACTAGCAATTCCGAAAAACAGGAAGATCGTCTTTTACTCTGGGCATATGGAACACCGCAAAGGCGTTCATGTCATTATCGAGGCGGCCAAGATCTTGGTCGATGAGCAAGGACGCTCGGACGTACACTTTCTAATCTGTGGCAATCAAGCTGGCGAGGCCGATCATCTCAAGGCTCTACTCGAAGACCACGATGCGCGGCGCTTCGTCACTTTTGGCGGCTACCGCGACGACATCCCGCAGCTCATGCAAAACGCGACGCTAGGCACCATTGCGTCAACAGGCTGGGATTCATTTACGATGTCGAGCATCGAGATGATGGCATGCGGCCTGCCAATCATCGTTTCCGATCTGCCGGGCCTGCGGGAAACCGTTTGCCACGGCGAGACGGGCTATACCTTCGAGGCGGGTGATCAACGAGCCCTTGCGCGGCTTATCGCAACCGTCATTGACGATCCTGATCTTTTACAGAGGCTTGCCGACGCAGCCCGAAACCGAGCTGTCGATAGATTCTCTCAGGAGCGTCAAATCGAGCATCTAGCAAGCTTGCTCTGACCAATAGTGCCGACTCACCTCGGCAAAGAACCTTTATCGACAGACAACCTGTTAAAGGGCAAACCGCCTCCTTCGAAACTCATCGAGTACGTGACCGATTTACCTAACCCGTCGTCGGCAATTTCTTGAATCTAAGGCAAGTCCTTTACAGATAGTGTGTCCAACGGCAGAGTAGTCAGCCTGAACAAGGCAAGTTTCTTATCCAACGCTTGCCGGCATATCTTTGAATTCGAGTATAGCCTATGAATCTGCGCCCTAAATTGCATCTCATGACAGCATGGTACGGTCGCTACTTCTACCTGAACGATCTAAAGTTTTTCTTGTCGAGAAACGTACTCTATGTCGTGTTCTTAGTGCTTTCCGTAGCCTGTTGGCCAGTGGCAAAAAGACTCAGTTTGGTGCTACTCATGATGTCATCACGAGCACGAAGCGTGTGGCTTTCACGCGCCCTGATAAGACGCCGACTCCCGGAAGTTTTGAATTGCTTCTACGCCGACGCAACCAAAGACGGTTTATCGGAGCAACAGATCGGCGGACTGACCTCGAGAATAGTGGTCATTCGCCACTACAAGCAGACTTTGTCCGATGCACCAATTGATAAGGGTATCCTCATTATCAAGTTCTCCGAGACGCTCGATTTTTGTATGCGTACGGGATGCATCACACGTCTCGCACCATTTTACTTCATCGTCATTGAACCTAGCTGGGCAGGATATGCCTTGCCACAGATACTGGCATTGACGAGCTATCAGCAGCACAACTTCTACGTTGAGTGCGCAGACAGCGAGGATTATGAGCTACTTCAATTTCTAGACACAAACCTGATTCCCGTGCGTATCGGGTCTGGCAATTGGGTTGATTTCGAGCGTTTCAAGCCCCTACCCGACACCAGGCAAGTCCATGACCTATTGCTAGTAGCAAATAACAACCCAATAAAACGAGTATTGTCATTCATCCAGATTTTTGATCGAAACCCGAATCTCACCGGCTTACTCGTTTGCGCAGGGCATGGCACAGAAAGGGAACGCATACAGAAGCTGCTACAGTTGTTCTCACTCAGCAATCTGGCATTCTCAGATGGTGTGAGTCCAGATGATCTGAACAAGATAATCAACCAATCCAAGTATGTTTGCCTGATGAGCCTGAAAGAGGGCAGCAACCGTTCGCTGTTCGAATCAATGGCAGCAGGCACGCACGCGATTCTGATTGATAGAAACATCGGCGTGGACCGCAGCTTCTTCGACGGCAAAGCCGGATCGATAGTCAGCCAGCGAGACATTGCGATTAAGGTACGCGAAGTACCACCAAATAGGCATGAGATCAGGGAGTGGGCGGAGGGCCACATATCACCAACACAGTCCGTGCACCACCTCGTTAACACAATCAATGAGACTGAAGGCACATTGCTGAACGTCGATAGCGTGCGCGGGAAAGTCAACGCACCGGAAATCGCATATGCGTTCGAGGACAGCGAGTTCAATCTCCAGCTAAACCGCGAGATTCTTACTAAGCACTTGTCGAAATGAGAAGGCGGCGCCCGAGTGCCCTACCTTGCTATCGGTGGTCTCGGCGGGACTTCAGGCTGGAAACCACCCATACCGATAAAGCGGTTTCCGGCGGTATCAACGTTGCTTGGTGTTTGATCTGTAATAACCAGATCATCAACGTAAACTGATTGGTCCTTGGGAGAACGCTCATCACCAAAGTAAGTAAAGAAGTTGAACGAATCAATATACGCATCGGCACGACTGAGAGTTCGTCGATCAAAAGTCTCGCCTGCCAAACGGCCGTCGATCCAGACGCGCACAACTGCATCTCCGCCTTCACTTCGTTTCAGGTGATCTAACTTCATATAGAGTTCTATAGTCTTCCAGACATTAGGCTGGAAAAAATCGCTACGCTCACCGAAGCCGAACCAACGTTGCTCACCCTCGTAAATGAACATGAAAGGCTGATAGTCAGAACGCCCCGTCTGGCCATCGATGTAGAGATCATTATAACCCGCGCTCTGCCGCGAGCCGTTCTGGTCGTAGTAAGTCCTGAAACGCAAGAACTTATTTCTACCAGAGTTCCACTCCCAGTTGGCCGGCACGAATACGCGCGTTCTTATCCACAACTCATCACCTCTTACCAATCGAAACGAGCTGTCATCGACACAATCTGGAAAATCAATAACCCCGCCGAACTGCCCAAACCCGGTGCTTCCGCCTGGTGCAGTCATTCGTAATCCGATATTGCCGCTCGCCGCCTGCTCATCCGTAAAGACAGTCATGCCGCCGGTAGATGTAAAACTCTGCTTGCCAAACAAGCTGCAGCTCGTAGAAACCGCACTGGCTTCGTTCGTAGCACCTGCGCCATCTATCTCAATGGTAATAGCGAATGAGTCGATACTGGCTAAAGCAACAAAGCTGACCGCCAGACCAGAAAACAATTTAACGAGTATCGTTTTGGTGTGCATAGTGATTCACCACGTTTCGTGAAGTAGGCACGATTATAGCTAAAAAATAGGCTGGAGAGGCGTTAATGCAGCCCTGACAGTGTCTCTATCACACGACAGTTCGCGACCTCGCGACCTTTTGGGAGTAGCATATCTTCTCTATCAACTTATTGCGTAACACGGGCACGAATTCAAAGTTGTGAACCACTTCACTATTGGAAAGAATCGCCAACCGATTTCAATCCTAGCGGCCGGTCAGCGATACCAAGTGATGCGCTCACGCCGTCCGAGCGGTGATCAGTTCCGCCAGAGTGTCCCCGTCAAAATCTCGCAACAAATAACCACTGCTCGCAAGATGGCGCTCCAATGAAGCACGCCGAGCACCCAGGTTGTGATTCTCATAGACAATTGCCCGGGGTTTAGTCGTCTCTAGGTCGATGGTGCGCAAGACAGTATCATCGAAACCCTCGGCGTCGACGAACAATAGATCAACCTCGTTCGCAGGAAAAAAACGCGACACGATGTCATCTAGGCGCAGGCACGGTGTCACATAACTTTGCACGCTCGGCAGGAGCTCCGGAGTCTCGCAGAGTTGCTTCTCGACCTGCATCTTGTCGAGCGACGACTTTCTGAGATAGAAGAGCCTTTTCTCCAGGGAAAGCGTATCCAGAAATGCCTCGCTAAAAGACCAGAACCGCACGCTACCGTCCTTATCGGAGATCGCACAGTTTTCGAAGTACAACCCCCTATTGTCCAGATACGCGTAGTTATCGCACAACATACTGAAGACGGGACGCAAAGGCTCTATCAGGACGCCTTGCCACCGGTCGCGAACGATAAACCTTCTGAGCGGATCCCAGCGAAGTCCGTCGCTCGCGCCAACTTGAATGAAACTGACCGGCCTTTCCATAGCTTTAGAGTACTGGTCGATCCACGACTCCAGCTTGTCATCGATCGGCCGTAGCGAGTTCAACAAATCATACAGTCTAGGTTTCGTCTTTATGTAGTTCTTCAGTGGTGCAATCATCAACAACCTCCCATCAAGTTGCCCGGTCACCGACATCACTATTAGTAGTCTCTCCGACTACGAAGCAGGTCGCGAAGCACCAAAGACTAAGGCGACGTAGGCTTGCAGGCGCACCAGCACTGCAAGCGGGCCGCAGATCAGGCTGCTTGCCTTCCGCGCTCTACGTTTATCTGCGGACGTCGCGTCGAGTTCCATAACGCGAAGCATAGCCCTAAGTGTATCCACATGTATGGGTAATAAACTATTGAAACAAACTGACCGCTCACCAGAAACCCAAGGAAACTTACCATCAGGCCTTTAGCAACTGGGATACGCCAATCGTCATATTGGTCCAGCGCGCGCAGTCTCTTTATCGCCCTTCTAGGTAGAGAAAACCCAAAAAGAATCAAAACCATGTAACAGGCCAACCCAATGAAACCTAGGTCAGCACCGACCTGAACGAAAATGTTATGAGCTAGTTGCGCATTCGAATACAACATATCCTCGGGATAGAAGCTTTCGTAATACGGCACGAAATTGAAGTAGCCTACTCCGAAAGCTGGATATTCAAGCATCATGTCCCAGCCGTGCTCCCAATAGAGAAGCCTCTGGATAGATGTCTTATCCTCGCCCATACGAGAGAAACGCTCCATCTGCTCGTCGGGCAACAGTGTCAGACCGACATAAAGGACAGCTGCCGCACCTATCAGTGTTGTAACGCGAATCTTCCCATGTACAAACATGAAATATGACTGCACCAAGACTGCTAACTGTGCCCCTCTGGAACTCGCACCCAAGACCGATAGAAACGCCGTAATCGGCGCCGAAATCAAGACATAAGTAAGCAATCGAGATACATGCGGCTTCAACGCAAGATAAAAGTACCATGAGAACGCAAAAAACACCGACATTTGCGCAGCATACTCACTCGAATTCGTGAAGTAGCCTGGCGGACCATTTAGCCCCCAGCCCGTGAAGGAAAAGCCACGCATCGCAAACGTTCTTGCGCCAAACGTGGACATCTTCCAGTTTGCAAGGAAGAAGATAATGAGCAGAATAAGAAAGTTTCTCTGATCGTATACGGTATGGCGAAACATCAGCATAATGCACAGCCAGATATAGAACAGATTGAGCTTTTCCCATGCATGACTGGGCGAGAACGCCAGTGCACCAGATATCAGTATGATAACGAAGTAGAGGACCAACCATTTTCCTAACGCCGTCGGCTCGGCGCGCTGATCGCGTGGCTCAATCAACCTCAAGCCCAACGCCAACATAATGAAAATTTGCATCCATGGCAGAAAGTCTAGGCCTTTGAATATCGATTGCGGCCTGAGGTACTCGAATAGCAGATAGCAAGACACCATCCAGAAGGACGCATTTTGAACCTTGAAATGCGCCCATATTGGTGCCACTTTCAAGCTGAGCATCTGCGATATAGGCAGCACGCCCGACCGATCAGAGCGAGCGTCAGAGATGGACGAATCAGTTAATTTTTGCCCCATATCAGCAATCACCCAAACTAAACATCGCAGGTTGAGGAGTGGATTCAAGTTCTGCCAAGGCACCGAACGCTCTGCTATCGAATCTTAGCCCTATCAAGACAATCGGCCAGTTCGGAAACACTAGATGCGATCCAGTCGAAACACGTCAAAAAGTAATCATCCGATCTTCCAAACGGATCGGGAATGTATGGTCTCTCAACGGTACCGAGCATGCCAAGTAGAACTACATGCTTGACCCCATCAATTCTCTCGACCTGGCGGGCCTGACTTGGTTCCATGCAAACCAATAGATCTCGATCTGTGATCTCCAAACTATCAATTCGCGCTGATCGATGCGCGTCAAGGCTAATCCCCATGGCCGCTGCAGCCCGCGTCGCCGACGGATCAGCCGGATCGCCGCCTCGGGTGGACAAACCGACCGATGCGGCAGAAAGGTCGTATCGCCGGGCGACGAGCTCGGCAAACGGACTACGACAAATGTTACCCGCGCAGACGAACACTATTCGGTCAACATCCAACTCGGATGCACTGGCCCATCGGTTATAGAAGCCAGTCGCCCCGAGTGTCGCATGCCACAAATAAGCCGCCATCGAACGTCGAGAACCATATCTTGATTCCGCGAACCTTCTGATACTCATCGCGGCACAGCTTGCGCAGCATGCCGATGCGCAAGCTGTCGTCGTGTCAGAACTAGCAGAGCCACGCACTCATCGGGACGATTCATGCTCGCCTCATCACCACTACCCATTTGACTCATCGATCGATTACCCGCCACCAAGAAACACAAACCGGTAGTCAGACCAAACCGGGCGCAAAACGCTCCAAACAGAACTAGCAACAACGTTACTCGAGTCTAATGAAACAAGCGGCCAAAAGGGTCAGCAGCACTACTCTTTAAGGCAGACCACGGCTACTAAGTTGCAACCCATCCAAAATGCCCCGTTGCACCCTTTCAATTATGATTGGGGCCCATACCCAGCGCAACTCCGGCTTTTCCTCGAAGACTGTTCGACTAGACGCTATTTGCCCTACGGTCGAAATGAAGGAATGGGCTTTGTCGGCTTAAACTCTGTTGTGCCGAACGCAGAATCGACGTGTCAGTTTCGTCGGAGAGTTTTCGAAGTTTGCTATGCCCAGAATGCGCGACTGGTTATTATCATCGCCATCATCAACTACGCGGTCGAAAACTATCAGACAACTCCCGGCGGGATCTGGGCCTGCCCGGCAAGTTCGGCGGCATGCAGCCGCTACTCTGAGCAGTTCGTGGGTTCGTTAACGCATGTGCCGACCGTGACCAGATAGAAATACAATAACAGGCCACAATCAACCTAGATAAAAGTAGCAAGATAATGAAAATATTATGGATTTCTCATCTAGTACCCTACCCGCCCAAGGCAGGAGTGCTGATACGCAGCTTCAATCTGGTTCGAGAGCTTGGTGAAAGGCACGCGCTGGATGTGCTAACTCTGAACCAGCCCAGGTTAATGGCGGACTACTACCGCACCCAGGCCGAGGGCATTGAAGCAGCCAAGGACGCCCTGTCGGAATATGTAAACAATTTGTGGATCGAGGACATTCCCGCGGAACGCAGTCCGTTGTCTCGACTGTGGCTTATCGGCAGCAGCTTCTTGTCACGGGACAGTTACACGATACGATGGCTGAAATCTAAGAAAATGGAACAAAGACTGGCTGCGATCCTCGCCGAGAACACCTACGACTTGATTCACATCGATACTATTTCACTAGACTACCTAAGGCCCTTAATTCCTGCGGATATTCCGCTAGTGCTGGATCATCACAATATCGAATCG
>JBCBZV010000104.1:0-14373 GCA_039815155.1 Pseudomonadota bacterium | reverse complement strand
CTGCTCGATTTGCTGTTCGCGCAAAGCCCGTCGTGCGGGCGCCTCCGCCCGGGAGTTGGTATCGAGTAAGGCGAGACGAAGCACCCGTTCAGGCGCTTGGCGCATGATTTCAAAAGCGTGAGCAACATAAGCTCCTGATTCGGGCGTGAAAGCGTCGTCAACAGAACGCAGGTTTAGGCCTAAACCCTCGAGCATTTCTTCAAGCACGTGATCCCGGGGAAACCGCAATGCTCCGGGTAGTATCTGCAAGTTCACATGGCGATTACCAAGATGATAGGCAGCTCGTAATAGTAGGTGAGGGTTATCGCTCGAGGCTTCCGTTAACGACTCACTCGCGGCACGAATCATGATGATCTGGTTCCCTTCGCAAACCAAGGCGTCTCCGTCACATAAGATGCTACCCCGTGGTAGAAACCAGCCGACATCGCGGCCCGCTTCTGTAGTGGCGCGGTAGCGTGAACGTTCCCGCTCTGCATAAACAAGATGAACCTCATCCTGCCAGGAACCCTCGTAAGCGGAAGCGTGGTTGAAGGCTTCCAGTAAGTTATCGTCCATCAGATTCTAGACCTGCTTAGAATAAGAAATAGCGCTGCGCCATGGGCAACACGCTCGCCGGCTCGCAAGAGAGTAGTTCACCATCAGCACGCACTTCATAGGTTTGCGGATCCACTTCCATCTCTGGTTGATAATCGTTCAAAACCATGTCCGCCTTGCTTACGCTGCGGCAGCCAGAAACCGGCACCAAAGGTCTGTCGAGCTGTAGCTTCGATCCGATATCAGCCTCCAGCGAAGCCTGGCTGACAAAACTCACACTGGTTGTTTTGCAGGCACCGGCGTAAGCGCCAAACATCGGCCGGTAGTGCACCGGCTGCGGTGTCGGTATCGATGCGTTCGGATCACCCATCGGTGCCGCAGCAATAGCCCCGCCCTTAATAATCAGCGACGGTTTTACACCAAAGAAGGCCGGTTTCCATAGACAGAGGTCCGCGAGCTTGCCTACCTCGATCGATCCCACTTCCTTCGCGATGCCCTGCGCGAGAGCAGGATTTATAGTGTACTTCGCGATGTAGCGCTTAGCTCGAAAGTTATCCGCAGGACCGTCGCCTAGCGCGCCCCGTTGAGACCGCATTTTGCTCGCCGTTTGCCAGGTGCGACAGATCACCTCGCCGACACGGCCCATGGCTTGAGAGTCAGACGAGATGATCGAGAAGGCGCCGAGATCGTGCAAAATGTCTTCCGCAGCGATAGTTTCTTTGCGAATTCTCGAATCGGCGAAGGCGACATCCTCCGGAATCGATGGGTCTAGGTGGTGGCAAACCATAAGCATATCCAAATGCTCATCGACCGTATTAATCGTATAAGGGCGTGTTGGGTTGGTAGAGGAGGGCAGTACGTTGGGGAGACCACAGACCTTAATGATGTCCGGCGCATGACCACCTCCGGCGCCTTCCGTATGATAAGTGTGAATGGTGCGGCCCTTGAAAGCGGCAATCGTATCTTCTACAAATCCTGACTCGTTCAACGTGTCCGTATGGATGGCTACTTGCACATCGAACTGCTCGGCTACGGACAAACAATTGTCGATCGCCGCAGGTGTCGTACCCCAATCTTCGTGGAGCTTGAGGCCGAGCGCCCCGGCCTCGACTTGTTCCTGGAGGGCGATAGGAAGGCTTGCGTTGCCCTTGCCAAGAAAACCCAAGTTCATCGGGAACGCTTCGACACTTTGTAGCATTTTTCCCATATGCCAGGGACCAGGCGTGGAAGTAGTCGCTTTTGTCCCGGTTGCTGGACCTGTGCCCCCACCAATCATCGTGGTTACACCGCTCATCAATGCTTCCTCGATTTGCTGGGGGCAAATCAGATGAACATGCGCGTCGATCCCGCCGGCTGTCAGAATTTGTCCTTCCCCGGCGATGACTTCTGTTCCTGGTCCAATAGTGATATCCACACCCGGTTGGATGTCCGGGTTGCCTGCTTTTCCTATGGCTGAAATTCGGCCCTCATCGATCGCGACGTCGGCCTTGATAATGCCCCAGTAGTCTAAAATCAGGGCATTAGTGATAATCGTATCAGGAGACTCAGCGCAGCTTACCTGGGCCTGGCCCATACCGTCCCTGATGACCTTTCCGCCTCCGAACTTCACCTCTTCACCGTAGATGGTTTTGTCTTCTTCTACTTGAATAAAAAGCTCCGAATCGGCGAGCCGAACCCGGTCTCCCACGGTGGGCCCGTACATGCTCGCATAGTCGCTGCGGCTAATCGTTCTCATGAATGCTCCTCATCTGAGACGGAGTCTTGATCGAGCGGCCCCATGACTTCACCACGAAAGCCATATACCCGCCGCAAGCCCGAGAGGGCAATGAGAGCAACCTCTCGCCGTTGCCCTGGCTCAAAACGGACGGCCGTACCGGCGGGAATATCGAGCCGAAAACCCCGACAGAACTCACGCTCAAATTCCAAGGCCGGATTGGCCTCGGCAAAGTGATAGTGGGATCCAATCTGGATCGGGCGATCACCCGTGTTTACGACAGAGGCTGTGCGCGACTCTCGATCCTGATTCAGCGTAATGTCGCCATCGGCAGTGATCAGTTCTCCCGGGTTCACGCGATTTCACTCCCGGACCCACTGCCAATCGGATCGTGTACCGTGACCAACTTAGTTCCGTCGGGAAAGGTGGCTTCGACTTGCACCTCATGGATCATATCGGCTACTCCCTCCATCACCTGATCTCGCACCAGTATGGTGCGACCAAAACTCATCAGTTCGGCAACTGTTCTACCGTCTCGTGCGCCTTCCATAATCGCCGCGCTGATCAGGGCCTGAGCTTCTGGGTAATTTAACTTTAGACCGCGCTGCAGCCGCCTCTCGGCCAAGAGGGCCGCCGTGAAAAGCAGCAGCTTGTCTTTTTCTCTAGGTGTTAGCTCCATTTCGTTCGGTCGCCTGCTAATTGTTCCGTTTTACTAACCGTTACTTCTCTTTGCTAGGTCAAGCGGCCCAGCACTAGCCCCTAAAAAAGCCCTACAAAAATCCCAGCAAAAGCATAGGCATGCGCGTACTACCATCGTAAGCATCATGCATGCCAGAGCCAAATGTACCTTAGGTTCATGTTATCGCTTTAGGTATGCCAGATTCGCGGCTCCGATGGCTGCTCCCCAAAGGTAGCGCACCAAGCTGTCTGCCACAGCAATGAAAATCCCCGGCGACACAAATAAGCGTCGTCTCCCCGGTACCGAGCGATGATAAGTTCGCCCTTAGCCGTGATTGAAAAGACGCCTTCGCGGTCAAGCTTTTCTACCTCACCCAACCATTGTTCCCGTATGGAGCGATCAAGCGGCAGGTTGCTAACAAAGGTACCCACGGTGCTGGCCTCGGCGAGCCCTAACGCACCTGATGCCAAGCGGTCACCAGACTGCAAGGCAAGCCGCTCTTTTAATAGCAGACCATTCTCGCTTTGAATCGAAAGCGTTTGCTCCACCTGCCCAGACTCAAAAGGCGATCCGCAGGCGGGCATGCCCAGGACCAGAACATCCCAGTACACAAGATGGGCCTTGGCTCCAATCTCGATTCGCGTGTCCAGCTTCGCATTCGATCCGTTAAAGAGTATTGTTTCCTGGGGTAGCCATTGCAGTACACCTCCCCCTGCCTTGAGCCGGATAGATTGGCACTGCGGCTCCAGGAACGAGCCAGTACCGTAGAAGCGAGAGGCTGAAGTGCTGGTAAGCAGCGCGTTTCCGCCCAGAGTTTCGATCTGGATATCGAGTTCGTCTCCAAGGACGACCCCGCCCGGCGGATGCAATATGTAGCAGTGGGCGCAGCTCCCCGGCGGTGGATGAAAAAGCCGCTGGACCCTGAGCGGGCCGCGGTGCTCCATCGCACTCAGCTCCGTGCCGGCTCCGGCGTTTGCGAAACGCAGCTTGAGAGAAGCAGGCCACTGGCGAGTTCCCGTGCTAGGCTGACCCGCACTTTGTTGCACGTCTACGTTCATGAGCCACACCATAACCCACCGAATGCCAAAGAACCCACGGCAATCGAATTTTCGAAAAAACCATCCGAGGAGGCGCTTGGACATGCTCTCCCACGCCAGCAGATTGACGAAACAATTTATTGTGGGGATCGCGTTTATCGTCTTGCCGCTAGGGGGCTTTAAAGCTGCTCCGGCCTGGGGTCAGCCTACGGGTCTGGACGACCCCCTCTCCAGTCGCAACCTATCGCCTGTCTACCAAGCACTGGGCGTACCACCGCTAGAGAGCGCTACAGCACTCGGTGCACAAAAGTGGCAAGCTCGCGTAACAACAAATATCGCTTCGCATTCGGTCAGAGAAAGCGCCCTCGGACAAACACTCGAGTTTGACGGAGAAACAGTGCGCAGCGATTTTTCCTTCGATTTTGGCTTGAGCAATACGATCACCCTGGGCGTGAACCTGCCTTACGTACATCATTCCGGTGGTGAACTCGATTCACTCATCGACGATTGGCACGCTGTATTTGGCTTGCCTGATGGCCCTCGAGCGTCCCAGCCCCGAGGCGAGTTACTCTTTACGGTAGGAGATCCAGCTGTACCGACACTTACCGATTCAACATCCGGTCTTGGCGATGTCGAAGTTGCCCTGTCGGCACAGCTCATTGCTTCTGAAAGTATTGACGCGGCATTGCTGCTAAACCATAAATTCGCCACCGGTGAAGAGGATGACTACCTCGGCTCCGGCATCGCATCGACCGCCCTTGGAGCCCGCATCTCTGGCAAAAATTGCTGGCTTGCTTCCCTTAGCTGCCATGCGCAGCTTGGTCTCTTAAGAGCCGAGGCTGAGCCTCTGGGACTTACAGCAGACACGATAACTCCCTATACCTCTATAGGTATTGCGTGGCGGGTTGCTTCAACCGTAACGTTGCTTGCACAGATGGACTACCACGGAGAAGTATTCCGATCGCGGGTAGTGAGCAAGAACAGCTCACCGCTGTGGGGCAGCCTTGGACTGCGCTGGCGAGCGAGCGAATCCTGGTACTTAGATGCAGGCTTTGCTGAAGATCTGGCGGTTGGGGCGTCACCGGATATTAACTTCCGTTTTTCGTTGACCTACCGCCCTGTAATTGATTCACAGAAAAGGTGAACGACGGCATCGACCCGAGCGCAAGCGACTTTAAAAAGTGCGCTGTAAGATGTCAAAGGAAACCAAGAAACGAAGGGCACAGCGCGTTTCGATAGCCAAAGATGAGCGTCTAAATGCCGTAAACGGCTTGGCGTTGGGGAATGCACTCATGAACACAATGGTTTATCCCACAACCAACTTTAAGGCCACAGAGCAGCTAGTCGTGGCTCGTGGCGAGGGAGTTTACGTTTATGACAATCATGGACGCCGCTACCTGGAAGGCATGGCCGGGCTATGGTGCACATCGCTCGGCTATGGCAACGAAGAGCTGATAGAAGCCACCCGCCAGCAGATGCAAACGCTGACCTACTGCCATATGTTTGGTGGCAAGACGCACCCCGCGGCGATGGAGTTAGCCGATAAGTTAGCCGCGATGGTGCCCGTTGACCGAGCGCGAGTGTTTCTCGGAAATTCCGGCTCGGATGCAAACGATTCGATTTTAAAGCTGCTGCGCTACCACGCGGTAGCGACAGGTAATAGAGATCGCTATCGCGTAATAGCGAGAGACAAAGGCTATCACGGGGTAACACTAGCGTCCGCTGCACTCACCGGTTTACCTGCTAACCATACTCATTTTCAGCTGCCCTTCGATGCGCTCGGTATTCTGCGAACGGGTTCTCCGCACTACTATCGAGAGGCGCATGCGGGTGAGAGCGAGGCAGAATTCGTAGCACGAAGGATGGCCGAGCTAGAGAAGCTGATTCTCGAGCAAGGACCAGACACCATCGCTGCGTTCATAGCGGAGCCCGTTAACGGCGCTGGTGGCGTCATCGTACCACCGAAAAACTACTTTAATAGTCTGTCTCAGGTTCTTGATAAATATGGAATTATGCTCTGGAGCGACGAGGTTATCTGCGGTTTTGGTCGTCTCGGCACAGACTTTGGCGCTACGGCGATGAATATGCAGCCACAAATAATCACTCTGGCTAAGGCACTGTCCTCCGCCTACATGCCCCTAAGCGCAGCGGTAATCCCTGGGGCTATGTACGACGAGCTGGTCGAGCCGGTCGGGGACGTGGGTGTATTCGGCCACGGCTACACCTATAGCGGGCATCCGGTCGCCTGCGCGGTAGCTTCAAAAGTGTTGGACATCTACAAGCGGGACCACATCTTTGAGCACGCGGCGCGAATGGGTCAGGACTTACAGACCCGTTTGGCGGCTTTGCGCAATCATCCACTTGTGGGTGAAGTGAGAGGACAAGGACTCATAGCGGCCGTCGAACTCGTCGCGAACAAAGATCTCAAGCAACCGTTTAAAGGCAACGCAGTAGGTGGTTTCTGCCAGAAGCAATGCGAAGAACGGGGATTGATATTAAGGGCGCTCGGCGGTAACAGCGTCGCTATCTGCCCCCCGCTGATCATCCAGCCGGAACAGATTGAGGAGCTGGTAGATACCCTTACGCTCGCATTAGATGCGACGCTTGAACATGCACGGAACGAAGATCTCTTGGTTTAGAAGCCACTGCGCCCCGTGCAGGAGGAAAACCCGAGCTACCGCTCTAGGGTTTGTCGCAACTAAAATGGCCTCCTTGCGGTGAAGCTTGTGCACACCCACGTGCCACTATCAGACAGATCTGTCTCCAAGGGACTGATTCTGTGAATTCGAACCTAGGACGGTTTTTGCTAGCTTGTAGCAAGGAATTCCTACGCCGTCGTCAGAACATTACTTGAGGGGCAATCCGATGGCCTTTAGCAACTCGATTCTAGATGCAATCGGAAATACACCGTTACTTTCCGTCGATGACGGCATCATCGCTAAGTGTGAATACTTGAACCCATCCGGCTCCATCAAGGCTCGCATGGCAAAGTACATGATTGAACGTGCGGAAGCGGAGGGCCTACTAAAACCCGGGGATACGATCGTCGAAGCCACATCGGGTAATACCGGGAACGCGATGAGCATGATCGCTGCCGTCAAAGGCTACAAAATGCTGGTCTTGTTGCCACGGGGATACTCTTCAGAGCGAATGCAGATCTCAAAAGGTTTTGGTGCAGAAATTCGTTTCGTAGGCCATTTCCAGGTAGATGAAGCCCTTGAAGAAGCCAAGCTCATTGGCGAACAGGACGGTTTCTACAATCCGGCCCAATTCGACAACGAGTGGAATGTAGAGGAAAACCGCACTTGGCTTGCGCAGGAAATCGTCAGCCAGCTACCAGACGATGTAACGATCGACGCGGTTGTCCAGGGAGTAGGCACTGGTGGCACTTTGGTTGGCGTTTCTCAGGGATTGCGGCAGTTGCACAACCCGGAATTAAAAGCCTTCGCCATGGAACCAACAGAGAGCCGCATTATTGAGTGCTGTCTCGTCGCGGATCATAAGATTGAAGGGATTGCAGACGGGTTTGTTCCCACTATTTACGAGCGACACCGGCATTCAGTAGATGGGATAGTGCACGTGACGGGAAAGGCTGCGTTTGACTGCGCCCATGAAATGGCAAAGGAGCAGGGACTGTTTGTAGGACCAAGCTCCGGGGCTAATTTATGGGCTGCTCGCACAGTGCGTGATCAGCATCCGGAAATAAAAACTGTACTAACGTTTATGTGCGATAAGGCAGAGAAATACCTCACGCTCATGCACAAAATTGAAGCGGACTCACAGGCTGTCGGAGGTGAAATGAGCCAAAAAGTCTGTGCTTAGCTGTCGCTACTGTTTTGCAACCGCAGCGACTACAGAGCCAGGTATTACGACCAGCTCCGGATCTTTAGCGTTCTCTCGATAAGACCAGACACTATTGGTCGGACCATCTTGAGCTCTCTTGCTCACCGCTCGGGCGAGCCGCAAAAACAGACCAGCAAATAGCAGGGCAATCAAATCCACCATAAAGATCGACCAATGCCCTTGAACAAAGCTCCGCCAAAGTGGCATGTCAATCAAAGTCGCATCAATCACAGGGATCGCGCAACATAACAGCGCTGAAACGTTTAGAAGATCTCTCGTGCCCAGGGCTACCGGCCGATAAATCGCCCATGCAAGAGCGAGAAAAAAGACGGTGTAGTAGGCGATTTCGGTGACGTCGCTCCGATTATCCAGAGCGGCAAAAAAGCGAGTCGCCAATAGCGCCATTGCAATCCCGGCTATGGAGCCAATACAGACGCCCGTGTTTAGTTTGGCCATGGCTACCGCTTTACCAGGCTGCTGCTCATCCCGCCGCTTGCGACGCGATTCTACAAACAGTAAATTTCCGGAATAGAACAGAAATGCTCCGAGCATCGAAAGCAGGAAGAAGGTCCACTTCACAAAGTAGCCTCCGAAGTCCACGAAGTGCAGCGTCGTCAGACCTCGATAAAACGTTGCCCCGGCAGAAGCCTCGCGCGGGTCAAAGCGTGAAATCACTTCTCCTGATGCCGCATTGATGGTTACCCCCGCACCGGAAACCAGTGTTCCGTTTGCGGCGGGGCCAAACAAAGCAACGCTAGCATTTTCATCACCAAAATGAGTGAAGCGCAGCTGCTCTGCTTCGAATCCGGGCACCTCCTGTTCTGCAATTGACATCAGTTCAGCGACGCTCAGCATACTAGCCGCCCGACCGCTTGGTTGCGGAGTCTCGACAAAGCCAAGCTCCGGCCCAACGGTTTCGATCAGATCTCCGTCAAACACCAGGTATTGGAATGGCGCGAGAAAGAAAACACCGATCGCCAAAATGGCGCTGCTCCACGCAAAGAGGATATGCATGGGAAGAGAAATCACGCCGATCACGTTATGCGCATCTAACCAAAAGCGCTTCATGTTCTTACCGCCGCTTCTTACAACCATGAGGTCTTTTAGAAAGTTCGGGATAAACAGCAGCACTCCAGAGAATAGGGCCATGCCGTACAGTATGCAGATAATACCCAGGGCGTAGAGGCCTAAGCGGGCCGGCATAAATCCAGCGGTGTAATGCAGGCGATAGATAAAGTCGGCAACGTGTGCCGTATCTGAGCTTGTATCCAAGCGCTGTTCATCAGTCAGGCGAAACCGGTGCGCTTCGAAGGTTCCATCGTCGGTGCGTTCATACCAATAGGCCACATTTTGCGGGCCTTCGTGCCCGGTCAAATACAGCCGAATACTCTCGGCGGCGCCGGGCTCTTCTTCCAGCGCAGTCTCCAGCAGCAGCTGAGCCTGGGCTATGTTCTGCTCTTTGGGAGTGATTTCTGTATAGCTGTCCCACTCATAGAGTTCGTGATGGAACACGGTGATAGCGCCGGCGAAAAACGCTATGAACAGCGCCATTCCCGCACCCACACCGGTCCAGGTATGTAGGCTTTTGAAGGACTTGACGGTCTCGGACTTTATTAGCGCAGGTTTTTGAGCCTTTGCTAGAGCCGCAGCAACCGCTGCTGACTTTTGAGCCGCAACCGTGTTTATCTTTTGCACTGATTCGCCCTTGCTCATATTCCCGCCAAACCGAAGAATTTCATAATAGCCATCAACCCGAATCCCACACCGGTCACTGTAAACAGCGATGCGGCGGCAGCCTTCTTGGTCGGAAAAAAGTAAGCCGCGGACCCAACGCATATCCATAATGGAAAAAACATTAACAGGGCCGGTAGGATCTTAGCGCTTCCCGGCGGCGTTGCTGTCAGAAACAGCCCTAATATTGCGGTGCTAGCCGCGAATGAAAGTAGCAATGCGCTGAGCGCCCTAAGCACTGGATCGCTCCTTCCACCAAAAAACTAGCCACGGAGACCCGATGCAGCCCATGAAATAGACCGATAGCATGGTGTAGAACCCAGACCAGAAGCCATCAAAGCCAGCCGCAAGCTTGCACGCCAATAGAAAAACGGCGAGTCCACCAATGAGTGAAACCTGACGCCGGCCACCAGTGAGATCGCGTATGCCCACATGCGTTAAAAGCGATGCCACAATGGTAAGGGCGATGGCTAAAATATACATAGAACCGCCTTTCGTGTCGTAAATACACGCGAGCTAATCATCGGAAACATCCAAAGCTAGACAGACCGTTTGGACCGGTGAATGATAGCAAGCTAGTGCTCAGCAAGCATCTCCGCGAGCAACTCTTATCCCCTACTTTTATTAGGGATAAGCGCGACGTCTGTGGACTTCTTTTATACCCGGATCAGGCTTGGACGCTATGACGAATAGCTCGCACAGCAACGGGCTAACTTTCAGTAGAATGACAGAATGCAAAAAACCAACCGCGACTTTCTTGAAATTTGTATAAGTCATTTGTCTTTTCTTGAACCGGTCTATGAATTTGGTGCCTTACAGGTATCCGGGTCGGAACAGGAGAATTTACGCCCCCTGTTTCCAGACAGTGATTACGTAGGCGCTGACATGCGTGCAGGACTCGGCGTCGACAAGGTTTTGAATCTTCACGCTCTCGATCTTGCCGACGACTCCGTCGGTTCTATTGTCTGCTTGGACACACTCGAACATGTTGAAATGCCACGCACCGCGGTCAATGAAATGTTTCGCGTACTGAAGCCAGGCGGTGTCATAGCCATGAGCTCCGTTTTTGAGTTTCCGATTCACGGTTACCCCAATGACTACTGGCGATTTACACCGGAAGGTTTTCGCTCTTTGTTAAAACCTTTTTCGAAGGTGCTGATATCCAGCTATGGGCAGAGTGAGACAAGGCCACAGAACGTTGTGGGAGTCGGAATTAAAGGGGAGGGCGACTGGCCACGCAGCTTCGAAGCGGCAATCGACCAATGGTCCCGCTGGAATTCTGGTTTATGTCGCAAACTAGCAGAGGACCAAGCCAGACAAACGTGATGCTCCAGGACACTTTGTAAGCTAATGTCTTGGCAATCACGTATCAGTTAACAGCACTAGAACGATTCAATAAAAATAAACGGTAAAAGGAGTTTTTATGACCGAGCTGGCTGATATACCGCAAAGCACGGTAAGCGAGAGTACCGCTACAAGACCGATTGGCTTTGACCAAGCAAACATAAAGTGGAACACGCTCGAGGGTATCGACCACTTTTGGTACCACGTTTTGCGAGTAGACTCCGCAGCAAAAACGGTCGACCTACTTCTAAAGTTCGCCGCGAATCAGAAAATACTCTTGCACAAGCACCATGCTGACTACAGTACCTTTATTATTCAGGGCGAGCTTCGTCTGTTTGACGAGAATGACGAATTGACTGAAATTCGGCCTACAGGGAGCTTTGTTGAGAAGTCTGCCGGAGGCGCTCCCCATACAGAGGGGGGCGGAGACACAGATTGCATAGCTTGGTTTAGCAATAGAGGAACCGATGGAATGATCTACGAGATCTTAGGTCCCGATAAGGAAACGATTGCGATCTTTGGCTTGCATGATTTCAAGGCCTTACTAGAAGCGCAGGAAGAAGCGGTTCAGCCATATTTTCCGGCGTAGGGGAGTAGAACCACTCCGATAGTGCGAACAGCTTTAGTACCCAGTCAATTAGTTGGTTTGATATGTCCTATTTTGACATGCCCTATATGGCCGAGATTTCTAGTTCTAGCGCATAGAAACTAGGGTCCAGATGCTTGTCTCAGATTCACCGACGGGGTGACGCGTGAGTCTTTAGGAGTAACTTCGTACCGTTAGCCGGACTTTCTTTCGCTCCCGAGCCAGAGATTATGTGTTTTGTGCGCGCGATCTCCTTTAATCGTCTTCCAAATACAAAGCATATGGGGGTAACCTTCATCTATTTGCACGTCTAAAAAATCGACAGGGGTAATTGCCACATGCAGCGGGAAGAAATCCAAAAGCTGGTACTCGAAGGGCTAGAAATGTGCAATCACGCGCGCCCCGATGAATCACAGATCCCGCTGGAAAGCGGAATCGAGCTGTTTGGTGAAAACGGTTACCTAGATTCGATGGGCTTGGTCAGCCTTCTGCTCGATATTGAGGACGCACTCCTTGACGCAGGGCATGAAGTCGCTCTCAGCGACGATAAAGCCATGTCGCAGAAAAACAGCCCATTCCGAAGCGTCGACACGCTAACAGACTACATTCAAAACTGTATACAAGGAAACTAGTACCCGATGACTCGCTGTTTGCTGATCACGGGAACCAGTCGTGGATTGGGGAAGGCCATGGCGGTCGCGTATCTCGAGCGCGGCTTCACGGTTATCGGCTGCGCTCGGTCTACGAGCACAATCGAGCACGCGGCGTATGAACACCGTCGCCTTGACGTAACGGACCAGGACGCTGTTGGTGCGTTATTTGCTAACTTGCGCAAGCAGCGCAAGGCAATCGACGTGCTTATCAACAACGCTGGCATTGCCAGTATGAATGCTTTTGCTCTGACACCCGTCGAAAGCTATGAGCGGATATTCGCGACGAATGTCGGCGCCACCGTGAGCTTCTGTCAGCGGGCGCTACCATTGCTACGACGCTCTGGCGCACCGCGTATAGTAAATTTTTCTACGGTGGCGGTTCCGTTGCGCTTGGAAGGTGAGTCACTCTATGCGGCAAGCAAGAGCGCTGTTGAGACGCTTACTAAGATTGTCGCAAAAGAGTACGGGCGCTTCGGGATCACGTGCAACGCTATCGGTCCATCTCCGATTAAAACGGACCTAATTAGGGGCGTAGCGCAAGACAAACTCGACGCCCTGATTAAACAGCAGGCTGTGAAAGAGATGGCGACAGCAGACGATGTAATCAATACGGTCGACTTCTTCATCGATGAAAAAAGCAAACTCGTAACGGGCCAAGTGGTATACCTGGGAGTAGTGGCGTGAGCGAATTCCTTTTTGAGCGACTTTCCGAGGCAGGCAAATCTCCCGCGGTGATCCTTGGCAATTCGCAGGTAAGCCACCGGGAGTTGCTGGACTTGGTCGTCGTCTTTCGAGACGCACTTAGTGGCCAAATGCCCGCGGGCTCCGTGGTGTCGTTCGACGGTGATTACAGCGCGCAATCCGTAGGACTCTTTTTAGCCCTGCTTGATTTGCAGATGATTATCGTGCCCCTGTCCTCCGATTCTAGTGCTCACTTCGATGAGTTTCGGGAAATTGCCGAAGTTGAGTATCTGATTCAGATCGATGGACAAACGCCTCGGATAACGAAAACCGACCGCACTGCCTCGTCCGAGCTTTACCGACAGCTGCGTGCCGCCGAGGCGCCCGGTCTTGTGCTCTTTTCTTCCGGTTCTACGGGGAAGAGTAAGGCGATCGTTCAGGACTTAAGCCGGCTACTGCAGAAGTTTTTAAAGCGTGGAAAACCCCAGCGCATGCTGATATTCCTGCAATTGGATCATATTGGCGGTATCAATTCACTGCTTTACACCCTGGCCAATGGCGGTTGTCTCGTAACACCCAGCTCGCGAGCTCCAACGGAAGTTGCCCGCGCCATTGAGAACCATGATGTTGAGCTGTTGCCGACCTCACCGACGTTTCTGAATCTGCTGCTTTTATCTGGGGCACTAGAGCAACACGATCTTTCGACGCTCCGACTCATCACCTACGGTACGGAGCCAATGCAAGCCACTACTCTTGAACGGCTGCGGGAAGCGCTTCCCGAGGTACGCCTTCAACAGACGTACGGCCTTTCGGAAGTCGGCATTCTACGTTCTCGCTCAAAGTCATCGGATTCCCTATGGATGCAGATCGGTGGTGCCGAATTTGATCTAAAGATCCACGGTGGCACGCTCTGGATCCGCTCGGATTCGGCGATGCTGGGCTACTTAAATGCCCCAGCACCCTTCGATGAGGAGGGTTATTTCGATACTGGTGATATGGTTGAGCAGGATGGCGAATGGATACGGATCTTGGGCCGCGTATCAGAGATAATCAACGTCGGTGGCCAAAAAGTATATCCGGCTGAGGTCGAAACAGTGCTACTGGAAATGCCGGAAGTAGCTGACGCGGTGGTCTACAAGATTGACAATCCAATCACCGGTGCTTCTGTGGCTGCACGTGTGCGGACCAACGAAGATCTCAGTACGCGGGAGCTCAAAGCCCGGTTACTGCTGTATTGCAAGGACCGGATGCCCAGCTACAAGATGCCTACGCGTATTTCCATCAGTGATGAAGAACTATTTAACGAGCGTTTCAAGCGTATGCGAAAACCAAAATCCGCGACGGAGCGCTAGCTTGCGTGGCTCCATAAAATCGCTGTTGCATCGGCTATCCCAGTTATTGATGCTTCCGCTGGCAGCACTTGCGTGGCTAGAAACGGTGATTGCCGGACGCGGTAGCGAGGTGATGTTCAATACCTGTGCTCACGCAGTTGCGTGCTTCCGGCCTCAGGTGCCCTAGCAGTCTCCAGCGGCAGCACCTTGGTACTTGACCTCAGCATGACTCCCAACCGG
>JBCBZV010000274.1:0-2084 GCA_039815155.1 Pseudomonadota bacterium | reverse complement strand
GCTCGCGCCGGCGAATTCGCAGGCTGTATATCGGCAACGGCAAACTTGAATTCGGAACTTTGCGGCCAAGCCTTTCACAAGGGAGACAAAGCCGCGCTCGAAAAAGCGGTCGCAGTTCGTGACGCGTTCGCTGGAATCCCGTTGGTGCCCGCGATCAAAGAGGAAACCGCGCGCCGCACGGGAGATCTCGAGTTTGCTCCCCCGATGCCGCCGCTGAGTGGACTGGCTCCTTCTGAACGTCGGACTCTGCAGCAGCGCTTGGAATCGACTTAAACAGAACCCGGTTACGGGGCAGCCTTAGCTCTGCTTGATCTCATGTGCAGGGGCAACCCTGCTGATCTTTTCTCTAAGGTAGCCTGACTCGTCTGGTGAGCCGATATCCAAAATATAGCCATCGGGTCGCACACAAATTATTGCGTCGCCATCAAGGCCATAAATCGCTTTCATAGAGCCTTGCGAGTCTCGCAGCGCACCGGGCATGTCGGAATCCACGGCAAAACATCGCAACGGTGCCCCGGTAGACGGCCACGAGAGATCCTGTACCGCTGCCGCCGCTTCTGCACCAAAGGCAAGTAGGGAAAAATGCGGACCCCTGAGAAGAGCATGAACCGAGGTAAGTGCGCCATCGTCCGATAGCAACTCGGCGTTTGGAGCGCGGTCACCGATACTAAGCGTGGTTGTACCGGATCGGTCGCCACGGCCGAGAGGACCGGCTCTATAGGTGATCAAGAGTTGTTGCTCGTCTTTACCGCGTTCCAGCGATTCTTCGTCGGCGCGCGCGGCGGCCTCGTACTTCTTGGTCGACGTTTCGAGCACGGCGGCGGCTATGGGCTGACGTTCGGCTTCGTAGGAATCTAGGAGCGAGTCCGGTGCACCGTTTAATACCTGCTGAAGCTTCCAGCCTAGGTTGTATGCATCCTGGACGCCGGTGTTGAGACCCTGAGCCCCCATGGGGGTATGGGAATGCGCTGCATCTCCAGCGAGAAAAACACGGCCCACGCGGTACCGATCCGCCAGGCGTATGTTAGGTCGAAACACAGTTGTCCAGGTGATTTCTCGTAGGCGAATGTCGTCGGACTGGGTGGCGTTAGCGATTCGTTGGTTGAGTGCTTCCTGGGTGAGCTCCGGTTCTTCGCCTTCCTGCAGCTGCATCATCCATTGCCACGCATCGCCGTCCGGCAGCGGGCAAGCCACAGTAAAACGGTTGTTCTCGCCCATCCACGCATGCCAGTAATCTCTACCCAATCCTTCTGATAAGCCATCGACAATGATCATTCGGTCTGACTCGTCGGTCTTTCCCGGGAATGGCACCGCGAGCGCGTTGCGGACCGTGCTTGCGCCGCCATCGGCGCCGACCAGATATTGGGCGCTGACCGACTCCTCTTCACCGGACGTTCTCTTAAGCGTTGCAGAGACGCTGTCTTCGTTTTGCTCAAGCACTACGAGCTGGGTGTTGAATTCGACCTGCACGCCTAATGCCGTCAATCGCTGATGCAGAATCGCATCGGTCTTATATTGGGCAATGAGCCAGGTGTTGGGGTAGGGTTTATCGGCGCTGGGGTCGACGTTGTTGTACATAAGGTGAGGCACAATTTCTGAGCCCTGATGGACGCCCATCACGGGATACAAGCCACCGGCGTCGATAATCGGCTCGATCGTCCCAAGGTCGTAGAGCATCTCTAAGGTTCTTGGTTGTAAGCCTTTTCCCCGCGAACCGGGAAAACTGTGAGCACTCTTTTCGATGATTCGGACCTTGATACCTCGGCGAGCGAGATCGATCGCCATGACCGAACCCGTTGGACCGGCTCCAACCACCAGAACGTCGACTGGAGTGTTCATGGCATCACCTCGCACTCATTCGAGAGACTGGGTTCGGAAATGAAGCGCATGTTCGGGCCCATGGATAAGACAACGGAAGAGAACGGAACAGTGGAAAATAGAAAGGTCGGAAAGAGACCGTGACAGTACCGATGCTGGCCCTGCGGCGCCGCATGCTCACGATCGATCCCACCCAGTCCACTGGCACAGCGCATCACCCATCACCAATTCCAGATCGCGCCCCTTTAGCCAGGGCAAGTTCTCAG
>JBCBZV010000110.1:0-13571 GCA_039815155.1 Pseudomonadota bacterium | reverse complement strand
TGTCTACACGACGGAGGTAAGTACCGGTCGCCGCGTTCAAAAGTTTGTGTTCACCGGGGTCGAATAGAAAATGATGGGAGTATCTTTCTTGTTACTGCAGCGTCGTCCAATGCAAGCGTTCCAAATAGAGCGAAGCCCGCGGTGACCTCATCTTTGATCACCTTAGGAAGTACAACCGGTGCGCGCATTTCTCTACTCATAACGCTCATTTACTGTTTTCCTGGGCATTTGCAAGCACAGGAGTCGACGCAATTAAAAGACGCGCTCAACTTCCATAGTATCTCTCCAACGCTTCTAACGGCGGGACAGATCTATCCTCTGCAAGTGCCGGACCTTAAGTCGCAGGGTGTTGAACTCGTGGTGAACTTAGCGGTGGCTGATGCGGAGAGAAATGGCGGTGAATCCCTAGCGGTCATCGGAGCTGGCATCAGCTATGTACATATCCCGGTGCTTTGGACCGCCCCTACCAGCGAGGATTTGCAACTGTTCTTTGCAATGATGGAAGCAGGCGGTGACCGAAAGACTCTCGTTCATTGCTTTGCAAACTACCGTGCCTCTGCCTTCACCTTTTTGTATCGCGTGCTCCGACAAGGCCTTCCTATCGAAGAAGCGAAGGGGGATCTCTATGCGGTCTGGGACGATGAGAGCTTCGCCGAGTATCCGGTCTGGTACGATTTCATTAAGGCTTCTCTTGCTGCTGAAGGCTTGACTCTGTAGCGCGATCCACGGCGAGTTCGTGGCTGCCTTAGGAAGGCTGGTAAGGAGGCTGGTAAGCAGGCTGGTAAGTAGGGGGTAGCCTGAATACTTCTGAAAATACCCCGTGCAGGTCCGTTCAAGGCAAAACGTACTTTCATAGCACCCACATAGCACCCATTCTTCCAGCCCTCTCGAGGAGAAGTGATGAAGCGCCCTGATCTTAACCGCGAGTTTGTTGCGAGCCGCCGTAAATCGTTGAAGCAGCTCCTGGCGGTTTTAGCTTCTTCGAGCCTGGCGACAAGTCGCTTAGGCATCACCGAACTGCCGCGCCTCTTGGCCGGTTCGACTGCGCTGGGTAGCTCAACCCTGGCAGGCTGTGCTGGCACCGCAGGTGTTCGCGCAGCCGGAAGCTACACTCGGCCATTCTCACGTAAACCCTTTGCTGCGCCGAGAATTAGTGAGGATCGCATCGTGCGCGTGCTCGTCGGTCACCGACCCTATCGCGCTTCAGGTTTTGTTGTGCGACGCGAACGCTTGGACGCGAAGGACATTGTCCATAACTACGGTCACGGAGGTGGCGGAATCTCTCTGGCCTGGGGCTCTTCCGCACTCGCGCTCCGAGAGCTCGCTGACTATAGGCCAGGTAAGGCCGCCGTTTTAGGCTCGGGAATTATGGGTCTGACGACGGCCCGCTTACTTCAGGAAGCTGGATGGGAAGTCACGATCTACTCCCGTTTTTCTTGGCGCGCCAGCGTATCGAATGTAGGCGGTGGGCAGTGGGCGCCGACCTCAGTGTTCGATGAGGACGTCGCAGGCCCCGAGTTCTTACGGCAGTACAAAGAAGCCTCTCGCATCGCCCATGATGTGTTCCAAAATCTCGTTGGCGCGGACTATGGCGTAGGTTTTATTGAAAACTACTATCTGTCGGATGACGTTATAGAAGGTGGTGTTTACCTACGAGAAATGCCCGAACTTTTTGCCTCGGTGGCCGACCTCGGACCGGGGCAGCATCCTTTTGCGACTCGCTACGCAAAACAGACCGTAACGATGATTATCGAGCCGGCCAAGTTTCTAAGACGCGTCCGCAATGATTTCCTGATTGCTGGCGGTTCTTTTGTGCCGCGTTATTTTAAAAATCTATCCGAGGTTCTGAGCCTTAAGGAGCCGGTGATCTTCAACTGCACCGGGCTGGGCGCCAAAGCCTTGTTTGATGACGAGGAACTCGAACCGGTAAAAGGTCAGCTCGTTTTGCTTCCGCCCGACCCAGCCGTCGACTATTTGACCGTTGGAGGCGGTAATGACGTGACCTATATGTTTTCGCGAAAAGGTGAGATTTTGCTGGGTGGCTCCTTTCAGCGAGGCGACTGGAGTCAGGAACCGGAGCTGGAGGTTACCCAGCGGATTGTGGCGGATAATCGAGCGCTTTTTGAGAACTTCGGCTAACCCCCGGCCCTGAAGCGGGCTAGAGCTTTTAACCGACTGGGAACGTTATTGGAGATCGAACGATGGAGATCTACTGTACTTATGCCGGTAAGTGGTCTTAGATAACTGATCTGGTTTCACCCTCCATTGAGGCACGATGCACATCTACTCGCTAGCTTTTAACCACCTTCCATCTTGGCCCGGTCGAATTGCCGCCAGCCACGCATGCGATTTCGTGACCGCTTTGCTTCGATTCCTCATCGCGCTGATCCTGACCTCACCGCTTACCCTTGCGGTCGGAGGCGAAGTCGAACCGATGTTTGCGCCAAAAGAGGAGGTCAGTTTCCCGCCAGGCCTCCACGTGCGCTATCGCCAGTCCGTAGCGATGCGCGACGGAGTATCGCTATCTACGCATATTTTTCTTCCCTCTAGGGACGGCGTTTTCCCGAGCTTGCTAGTACGAGACATCTACGGCAACGGCTCGCAGGCTAGTCGACAGCGCTACGCCAAGTGGGCGACCCAAAATGGCTATGCTTTCGTCTATCAGGTCGCTCGCGGGCGCTACGATTCCGAGGGGCATTGGTACCCGTACTTTCAGGAAATCGCGGACGGAGAGGATACGCTTGACTGGATAAGCGATCAGGAATGGTCTGACGGCACGATCGGTATGTTTGGTACCTCCTACTTGGCTTCGGTGCAATGGTTGGCAGCGCTGTCCGCCCATCCCTCGCTGAAGGCCATTGCACCCGCTATGAGCCCAGGAAACTACTATCGAGATGTGGCTTATCCCGGTGGTGCGTTCTCGCTGCTATCGCGCGCGAGCTGGGGAATAGGCCTGGTCGGGGGCCGCACCAATGCTACCTATCCGATCGACTGGGTTGAGGGAATCGGTCATCTACCGCTCAAGAGCTTGGACGAGAGTCTGGGTTTTGATGTGCGTCACTTTCGCGACTGGCTCGATCACCCAAGCTACGACCGCTATTGGGAACCGCTAAATTTAGAAGCGCGTGCCGCAGAAATGAACGTACCCGCGCTGAATATTGGCGGTTGGTATGACGTCTTTCTGCGATCCACAATCGGGAGCTTCAGCACAATGAAGACAGATGCGATCACCGCTAGGGCTCGCAAGAGCCAAAGGCTTGTGATTGGTCCTTGGCCCCATGGTTGGAACGCGAGGTCCGTTACGGGGCAGGTCGATTTTGGGCCTCAGTCCCTTATTAACGAAGAGGCGATGATGCTCGATTGGTTTGATCATCATTTAAAGGGAAAACCGCTCAAATCAGGCTCGCCGGTAAAACTCTTTGTGATGGGGCGAAACGAATGGCGCGATGAACGGGAATGGCCGCTGGCGCGCACCGAATTTACGCCATGGTATTTGAATGAGGGCGGACAACTTCAGGAGGGGTCAGAAGATCTTGAAAGCGGTTTTACCTCCTATCAGTACGACCCGCAGAACCCGACACCTACACTCGGTGGCAACATAATGCGAACGGAACTTCGCGGCGCTTTTAATCAAGCTCCGCTGGATGGGCGAAAGGACGTTCTGCGTTTCCTCAGCGAACCATTTAGCGAGCCGGTGGAGATTACCGGTCCGATCGAAGCGATTCTGTTTGCGGCAAGCGATGCTAAAGACACGGACTTTATGGCCAAGCTCAATGTGGTCCGGGAAAACGGGGAAGCCTACAACCTCGTAGACGGTGTAATTCGCGCCCGTTACCGTGATAGCTATAGAGAGCCTGAGCTTCTCGAAGCGGGCCGGATTTACGAATACCGGATCGATTTGTGGGCTACTAGCTACGAACTTGCCGCTGGCGAGCGACTGCGATTGGATATCAGTAGCAGTAATTATCCTAGGTTGAACAGAAATCCGAACACCGGTGCTCCCTTTGCGCAGACCACCGAGATGCGCAGCGCAATGCAAACGATTCACTTTGGCAAGGACTATCCCAGTCGGGTTGTGCTCCCTGTGATTCCTTCGCCTCATGAGTCTAACTAGCGCCCGTCAAAGCTGCTGACGCACGCCGCCCTATGGTTCGGGCAAGATCCTCGCACTAGGAGCCGCCCTTGCTCGCTAATTTCGAACGATATCCACTGACTTTCGGTCCTACGCCAATCGAGGAGCTGCCCCGTTTGTCCGACGCGATCGGTGGGCAGGTTCAGATTTACGCAAAACGAGAGGACTGTAACTCCGGGCTTGCGGCGGGAGGTAACAAGCTACGCAAACTTGAGTACATCATTCCGGACGCCATCGCGTCCGGTGCCGATACGCTGGTATCCATCGGCGGTGTCCAGTCAAATCACACTCGCATGGTTGCGGCTGCAGCGGCAAAGGTCGGTATGAAGTGCAGGCTTGTGCAAGAGGCGTGGGTGCCACACCAAGATGCAGTCTATGATCGGGTCGGGAACATTCTAATGAGTCGGCTTATGGGCGCGGAAACGCGACTTGTGGAGGACGGCTTTGACATTGGTATTAAAGAGAGCTGGGAGAAGGCGCTAGAAGAAGTTCGAGAGGAAGGAGGTGTGCCGTACGGTATTCCCGCAGGCGCTTCCGAGCACAAATACGGGTGTCTTGGTTACGTGGGCTTTGCAGAAGAGGTGCGTGCCCAGGAGGCGGAGTTCGGTTTTACCTTTGACTATATTGTGGTCTGTGTGGTCACTGGTTCTACCCAAGGAGGCATGGTCGTCGGCTTTAAAAAAGATGGGCGGGCGGGGAGAGTGATAGGCATCGACGCCTCTGGCACTCCTGATCAGACCAGGAGTCAGGTGATTCGCATCGCCCGCGCGACCTGCGACTTGATTGACTGTGGCTACTCGATCGACGATGACGATGTGCACATAAATCCTGATTACGCTTACCCGGCGTACGGAGTGCCCAGCGCAGAAACCAACGATGCAATCCGTCTGGCAGCCCGAACGGAGGGCATGATTACCGATCCGGTGTACGAAGGTAAATCGATGCAGGGCTTGATTGATCTTGTGAGAGCGGGGTTTTTCCCCGAGGGTTCAAAGATTCTTTACGCGCACCTCGGTGGGCAACCGGCGCTTAATGGATACAGCTACATCTATCGAGACGGTTGACACGGCTCGATCAAGTGGTGGGTAGATTTCCCTAACTAGTCCGATTGGTTTGGAGTGTTATCAGCTGGTCCCATCCGTTTAACACTCGCTAGAGTGATCTATTGCAGCTGTCACTCAACGGACACCAATCGTTAGGGATGCGTTTCTTTAACATTATTCTCCTGATCGGTTTGTGTCAGTTATTTCGTTACGCTACGGTGCAGCGGGTTTTCCCGAGGCAGGAAGAACAGAACTTGAAAATAATAAAGGCGGCTATCTGCCACGAGTTCGGTCATGGGTTGAGCGTTGAAAAAGTTCGCTTGCGCGCTCCCTTATCCGATGAGATCGAGGTTGAACTTCGCTCGGTTGCAATTTGTCACTCCGACATCTCCTATCTGTCCGGACACTGGGGTGGCGTTCTGCCAGCAGTCTATGGCCACGAAGCCGCTGGTGTGGTAGCCGAGGTCGGACAAGCGGTCAGCGGACTAAAGGCCGGTGATCCGGTTGTTGTCACCCTAATCCGTGCCTGTGGGGATTGCGAGCACTGCAGCGCCGGGCGTCCCTATACGTGCCCCAAACCCGCAAATGTAGGGTCAAGTCCGTTGAGCACACTAGAGGGTCTCCCCCTTGAGCAGGGCATGCACTGCGGCGCTTTTGCGGAGCGCGTAGTAGTGCATCACAGCCAGGTTGCTCAAATCTCCCAAGAATTGCCAATGGCCCAGGCGAGTCTATTGGCTTGCGGCGTCATCACTGGAATCGGTGCTGTCGTCAACGTTGCGAAGTTAAGTCCAGGACAGGACGCGGTAGTTATCGGTGCGGGAGGTGTGGGTCTCAACGCGATTCAAGGTGCGCGCATAGCCGGTGCGCGACGTATCGTCGCCCTTGATACGAATCAGGAAAAGCTTGGCATCGCGGAGCGCTTTGGTGCAACTCATGGCGTGTTGGTGGGAGACGGGAATAGCGCTCGGCAAGTTCGAGAAGTCCTTGGTCGCGGCGCGGATGCGGTGTTTGTCACTGTAGGCAGCGCTAAGGCCTATAGCGAAGCAGCGGGCTATCTAGCACCGGCAGGGAAGCTAGTGATGGTGGGTATGCCTCCAAGCGGTGACTTGTCGACCTTCGAACCAGCCACTCTCGCCTCCTTGGGGCAAATGATGATCGGATCAAAAATGGGCGATTCGATAATAAAAAGGGACATACCCTGGTTAGAGGATTTGTACTTGCAGGGTCGTCTAAAGCTCGACGAGTTGGTGTCACGACGCTGGTCTTTGGATCAGATCAACGACGCGATCGCGGATACGCTATCGGGCAGAGCCAGCCGCAATGTGATAATGCTCAAATGAATTTGCAAGACTTAGACGTGATTGTCACCGCACCGCCGGATCCTGGGCGAGGGGGTCGCTACTGGCTATTGGTAAAGATCACCACCAGTAACGGAATCGTTGGCTGGGGCGAGTGCTACGCAAGTGCCACTGGACCCGATTCGATGGTTTCGGTGGTTCAGGACATATTCCAGCGACACGTCGAAGGAGAGAGCCCGGAAAACATTGAACTCATGTTTCGACGGGTCTACTCCTCGGGCTTTACCGGTAGACCGGATCCGACCGTAATAGGCGCTTTTGCCGGCTTAGAGATTGCCTGCTGGGACATCTTGGGTAAGGCGAGAAATCGCCCCGTTTGGGCGCTGCTGGGCGGCTGCATGAATGAGCGCGTTCGAGCCTATAGCTACCTTTATCCGCTTGAACATCATGAAGAATCAGCCTTTTGGACTAGCCCTGACATGGCAGCGGAAACGGCCGCTCGCTATGTTGATGAAGGATATACCGCGCTGAAGTTTGATCCGGCGGGGCCTTACACCATCCGCGGTGGACACATGCCCGCGCTTACCGATCTATCGCTTTCCAGCGCGTTCTGTCAGGCACTTAGAGAAGTTGTCGGTGATCGAGCCGATTTGTTGTTCGGGACCCACGGCCAGTTCACGGCTGCCGGCGCGATCAGACTGGCTAGGGCGATTGAAGGCTACGACCCGCTTTGGTTTGAAGAGCCGATACCTCCGGATAACGTCCATGAACTGGCTCGTGTTGCATCGGCCACATCTATTCCCGTCGCCACGGGCGAACGCTTGTGCACTAAATCCGAGTTCGCCGCAGTGTTAAGGGCGGGCGCAGCAAGCATCTTGCAGCCCGCCCTAGGACGAGCTGGCGGCCTCTGGGAAGCAAAGAAAATTGCAGCTTTAGCTGAGGTGTTTAGTGCGCAGATCGCACCGCACCTTTACGCCGGTCCGATTGAACATGCGGCGAATGTACATCTCGCCTCATCAATTCCCAACCTATTGCTCTGCGAGACTATTACTACCCCGTTTCATTCTGCTTTGATTAATGATGCGCTTTCCGTGGAAGAGGGTTTTATCAATGCGCCAGTAGAGCCCGGCTTGGGAATCGAGGTGAATGAAGAGCTGGCTCGCGCTCACCCCTATACCGGTTCGGCGTTGCATCTAGAGATGCAGGAAGCCCCTTGCGACTACGTAAACGGCAACGCCTTCGCCGGTGGCTCTCCTGCGGGAGATCGCCGTTGATGGGCGCCCCAACTGCTAGGCGAACTTACCGTGCCTGATCCGAAGAAAAGTCCGGAACGAGAGCATGAGGAGGTTGGCCCCAGCCCAGCAGATTCCGGCTACGAGAGCGCGTTCAGCGATGGTGGATTTTGGTCCAAATTGGGAGACTACGCGCTAGTCGCTGGCCGCGAGGTTGTCGAGAAAGCGCTGCTACTCTACTACGCAACTCAGAATGAGCGCTTACCGGTTTGGGCTAAAACTGCGATTTACGGCGCGCTCGGATACTTCATTACCCTTACCGATGCCATTCCCGACATTACGCCAGTGGTCGGATACGCGGATGACTTAGGCGTTTTAAGCATGGCCTTGGTTGCGGTTGCACGCTATCTCGATGACGACGTGCGAAGCAAGGCTGCGCACAAAGCGGAGCAATGGTTTGGTAATCGTGGGACTACCAGTGGAGTTGAAGCTAGTAGCAGCGACAGTGCGGTACCGGAGCGTACGCCACCGGATTAGAAATGCAGTCAATATGTTGCTTAAGAAAATCCCGGATGGCGACGATTGTGTTGCTCCTTAGCTGCTTTTTTCTCTCTCTTTCTCTCTCCCTTTCTCCCTCTCCCTCTCCCTCTCCCTCACAAAAACTGCCGCTAGCTACTAGGAGTACGCAGCGATAACACCAATTGCTGAACCTGCTCCGGGGGTGCGGGTCTAAGGAGCGAGACCGAAAACGCGACCGCGAAATTGACCAGCGCACCTACCGCTCCAAACGCATTCGGTTCGATCCCTAGAAACCAGTTTTCCCGCATCGATCCGAGGAACTCGGTCGAAGAAATAAACATGATGCCTTTGTGTTGGAATACGTAAAGAAGCGTGACCGATAGGCCGGCGATCATACCCGCTACAGCTCCAGCGCGATTCATGCGTGTGCTAAAGATACCCATCATCAGTGCGGGGAAAATAGAAGACGCTGCGAGGCCGAAGGCAAGCGCAACAGTTCCCGCAGCGAAATCCGGCGGATTTAAGCCAAGATAGCCGGCACCAAGAATAGCGAAGGTCATGGCAACTCGGCTCGCGAGCAACTCTCGACCTTCACTGATGTCGGGTACAAGTATGCCCTTGAGTAGATCGTGTGATATTGCAGATGCTATTGCGAGCAGCAAGCCGGCTGCGGTCGACAAAGCTGCCGCGAGACCCCCAGCAGCAACAAGAGCGATAACCCAGTTTGGAAGCAAAGCAATTTCCGGGTTTGCCAGCACCATGATGTCGTTGTCTACCTTGACCATCTCGTCATTGGTCTTGTCCGCACTGTGTTGGATAAGTCCATCGCCGTTCTTGTCTTCAAAGGCCAGCAAGCCGGTCTTCTCCCAGTTGCGAAACCACTGGGGCCGTTGGTCATAACTGAGTGCTTCGCCGGGCGCAGGTTCTAGCGTATTGAGAAAGTTGAGTCGCGCCATGCCCGCCACCGCGGGTGCAGTGGTGTACAGAATCGCAATAAACAGCAGCGCCCAGCCTGCGGAAGAGCGCGCGTCTCTAGCGGTAGCCACGGTAAAAAATCGTATGATGACGTGGGGTAAACCGGCGGTGCCAACCATCAGTGATAGCGTGTACGCGAACATATTCAAGGTGCTCAAACGCTCATGGCTGGTGTATTCACGAAAGCCGAGGTCCGTGACGATCGCGTCCAGTTTGTCCAGCAGATACGTGTCGCTTTCCGTCAGCTTGCCACCCAGGCCCAGTTGGGGGATAGGGTTATCGGTAAGCTGCAGACTGATGAAAATGGCCGGGATGGTGTAGGCAAAAATCAACACGCAGTACTGGGCTATCTGCGTGTAGGTGATTCCCTTCATGCCTCCTAGCACCGCGTAAAAGAAGACGATGCACATGCCGATGAGTAGGCCGGTTGCGTAGTCAACCTCCAGGAAGCGCGAAAAGGCCACGCCCACACCTTTCATCTGTCCGATAACGTAGGTCACGGAACAGACGACGAGGCAGATTACCGCTACCAGTCGTGCTGTCTTAGAGTAATAGCGGTCGCCAATAAACTCGGGAACTGTGTATTTCCCGTATTTGCGTAGATAGGGGGCCAAGAGCATAGCGAGGATCACAAACCCACCTGTCCAGCCCATCAAAAATACCGAGCCGCCATAACCCATAAAAGCGATCAAGCCGGCCATGGAAATAAACGAAGCTGCCGACATCCAGTCAGCCGCCGTCGCCATACCGTTGGCAATTGGGCCCACGCTGCCCCCGGCAACATAAAACTCACGCGTAGAACTGGCGCGCGATACGAATGCGATAATCAAATAGAGTGCAAAGCTGGCGCCCACGACTAGGTAGGTGAGGGTTTTTAACTCCATCGCGCTTAGTTCTTGCCTGCGCTGTCTTTCGAGTTGCCGTCCGAGCTGCCATTTCCGACACCTTCAGACCCTGAAAACTTCCGATCCAGCTCATTCATCCTTCGGGCGTAATAAAACACCAACGCTACAAAGGTAAATATTGATCCCTGTTGGGCGAACCAGAATCCCAGCTTATATCCCCCGAGGCGTAGGTGATTTAGCTCGTCGACGAACACCACGCCGCAAAGAAAGCTCACCACAAACCAAATGACTAGAAGCTTGGCGACTAGTTGTAGATTTGCCTTCCAGTACGCCTCGGTGCGCTCGAGCTCGTCCAAGAAATTGCCCTCGTTCTTATTGTCGACTCATCCTACCGATATCAATGCTCATCTGGGAAGAGTCGGCATTAACAGGAACGGTGTGATATTAGGGTTTCCCCGCGCTTTGTTGCGACCTACCATTGGCGGTCTCAGTGAGGAACAACTATGAGTGACGACAGCGTTCTCTACGCTAAACAAGGCCCGGTCGCGGTAATTACCCTGAACCGGGAGGAAACAATGAATTCTTTGAGCGGAACACTCTGGTCCGCGTGGGTCGATGCGCTTGCCCGAGCAAATCAAGACGACGACGTCGCGGCGATTGTTATCACCGCAAAAGGCAAAGCATTTTGCGCGGGCGGTGACATGCACGAAGGTTTCCTCCCAAAGATGAGAGGGGAAGAACCCTACGAATCTAATGATCATCGCTTGGGCGGTTTGGGCCTGCCCTTTGACTGGATTCGCATCATTCGTGACTCGAAGCCCACGATTGCCGCCGTCAACGGTTTGGCTGTGGGTGGAGGAGCAACCTCTATTCTACCTTGCGATGTGATCGTCGCGAGTGAGGACGCGAGTTTTCATTTTATGTTTGCCAAGATGGGCTTGGTGCCGGAGTTAGGCTCCTCTCATTTTCTCGCTAAGCGTGTTGGTTTCGCCCACGCGTCGGAAATTTTGCTCTCAGCCCGAGGAGTGGACGCGCAGGAGGCGTTGGCGATCGGTTTATTGAATGCCGTAGTACCGGCCGAGGCTTTGCTTGATCGCGCTCTCGAATACGCGAATGCAATAGCGGCCAACCCGTCGCCCATGATGCAGTTGATTAAAGACTTGCTCACAAAGAACTCAGAAGAGACGGATATCGACGTGATTTGGCGACGCGAGTCAGACGCGCTTCGTCAGTGTCTGGCGAGACCGGAGCATCGGGAAGCGGTCGAGGCGTTTCTCGAGAAGCGAAAGCCAGACTTTGCCAAAGCCCGCGCAGATCATGGCAGCAGCTAACACTGGCGACATGATCACTCACCTAAGTCTCAGCGCCTGAGTGCTCCGGTTCATGACAACCGCACTGATAAACGACGATGTGACGGCTGCCCTGAGCAGTCCCTACATGCAAAGGGCACTCGAGCTTGCGGCGGCCGCGGCAAAAGCGGGCGAGGTACCGGTCGGCGCAGTGCTTGTTCGGGATGAGGAAATTCTCGGAGAGGCGTTTAACTCCCCGATCTCGCTAAACGACCCAAGCGCGCATGCAGAGATTCTCGCGCTTCGGCAAGCGTCGCAGCGGGTCGCGAACTACCGACTTCCAAACACCACTCTTTACGTGACGCTCGAGCCCTGCAGCATGTGCTGCGGCGCGATCGTGCATGCGCGCGTATCCAAGCTGATTTTTGCGGCGCGCGAGCCCAGAGCAGGCTCCGTTGTAAGCGCGCGAAACCTGCTCGACGAGACAGGCCTAAACCACCGCGTCAGCTGGATCGAGGATCAGGCCGCAGCGGGCAAGAGCGCGGAACTGCTGCAGTCGTTCTTTCGCGATCGGCGCTAGATTATCTTGATCGATGTCGGCCTGGCCTCGCGATTTGCCCTCAGGCCGGATTCTTGGATTCGGGTGATTTCGCTACAACGCTAGGAGCGTAATATCTTCGAGACGCTCTGGTAGATACTCGCGAGCATCGGCCGGTGGCAGCGGTCGGCGTGCACGAGCGGTCTGCCAGCGCAGGATCTTGTAATAGTGACGAATGTTTTGCACGTAGCCAGCAGCCTCGAGTCCTCGAGCGTAGCCGTAGCGTAGGCTGGGATACACGCTTCTATCCTCTAAAGAAGGCAAAACTTCCAATACGTCACTCCAAACATGCGGGTCTCCGCCTGTTCGCTCCGTGAGCACCCGAGCGTCTTCTAGATGACCCATCCCTATATTGTAAGCGGCGAGCGCAAACCAGGTTCGATCAGGTTCTCTTATATCTTTAGGGAGACGGCGGCGCAGCGAAAGAAAATACTTTGCTCCGCCACGCAAGCTTTGGCCAACATCCGTGCGCTTGGTTACGCCTAAGTCGCTGGCGGTTGCGCGCGTAAGCATCATCATGCCGCGAACGCCCGTGGGCGAGGTCGCCTCGGGATTCCAGTGGGACTCTTGATAGCTTATCGCTGCCAACATCTCCCAATCGATCTCGTTCTCTTGGGCGATCAGTTGGATGATTTGCTGATGCTTCGGCAACTCACGGCGCACTGCATTTACAAAGGTCTGCGAATCCACCCGGGAGATGCGGTCGTCTTGCTCAAAGTAGACCTGTCCGAGCCGCTCGAGCGTGCCGTTCTCCCTTTGCTTGTCCAGAAATTCGTTGATGCTAGCGAGAAGCTCGGAGTCTTTGAATTCCGCAGGCAGGTACCAAACGATATCCCTTGGCTTTCCTATGTCGAAGGCAACCGCAACGCTGGGAACAAGATGTTGCTGAATAAAAAACTCTCGGGAATCGACCACGGCGACGTCCAGTTCGCTGCCGCCTACCTGCCCCAACAGGTCTAAGGGGTCGCCCGTTGCGAGCGATATCCACTCGAGCCAGTCCACGCCCCCCGCACGGATCTCTACGAGCTGCGCTTCGTGACTGCTGCCCGCAAGTACGCCGATACGAAGCCCCTCGAGATCGCTCAAGGTTCGGGGGCGCCCTTGTCCTACTTTGTAAACGACCAACGGTGTTTGCTGCGCAAAAGGGCTGCTAGGCGCAAAATTTAGCGCTCGACGTTCCGTCAGGGTGAGGCTCGCACCTAGAAGATCAGCCTCGCCACGCTCCAAGGCGGCAAATAGCGCATCCAAAGAAAACGCCTGCTCGACTACCAGTTCTACTCCGAGCTCCCGAGCGAATTCCGCAGCTAGCTCGTAGTCAAAGCCGCGCGGTCCGTCCTTTGCGAGATAATAAGTGGTCGGGCCATTGCGTGTGATTAAGCGCAGTTCCCCTTTTTGCACGATCGCACTGGTGCTGGTTCGATCGCTGCAGGCTGTAGCGATCAAGACCATCGCCAACACTAATCCGACCTCAAGTCGGCGACGGGCCGAGGTGGGGAGCGTAAGTGAGAGGTATGCGATCATGGTCGGAAGTGTATCGCCTAGTGCGGTCTTAAACTTGCCAACTCCTACCGTGGTCTTTTTAACGTTTAGTGGGTGAGTTTTTGGTCAAATCTCTGCTCAGCGCTTAACGGCTTAGACGC
>JBCBZV010000141.1:0-9875 GCA_039815155.1 Pseudomonadota bacterium | reverse complement strand
TACCGGTGGGCGTAGGGCTGGACTTCTTCCGTGGCAATACGCGTCTTGGGTACCACAATTAGGACCTTCCACGGCGGTACCGGGTGCGTGCGCAGAAGGCGTCCTTCCCGCTGATCGACCAGGCAGACGCCGTCGTAGCTGATGCCGTCGCTGCGCTCTATTGAGCTGATCAACTTAGCCAGTTGGGCGCGAGTTATGCTGCGCCTGGCAAGCTTTGCATGAACCAACGCGGCGGCGATTGTGTCGGCAGTCGAGGTCCCCATACCGGTACAAGGCAGGCCCTCGCGCTGAACAAAGAGCGGTTGTATGGGGAAGGATGCAGATACTTGCGCGATGCTGGCGCGAGCCGCAGCCTGTGCTTTTGGACCGAGCGGCGTAGCGGAAGGGCAGGGCTGCAGCGAATAGATGTTAAAGACATTCACCGGGGCCGTTAAATGCACATCCAAGCCGCGGCTTTTGACTTGAACCAACTCACCGGCCGTGCTGCAGACTCTAAGCTTCAAAAATTGCGCGCCTGATCCGTTTCTGATGAGTGAGTAGGTCTGCGCAGGCAAACCCTTAAGCGGCGCCGCCATGGTAATCCGATCACCAATTTTTACCAGCAGTGACTGCGCAAAATGATGCGCAGGTGCACGATTGCAGGTGCGGTTGCAGTTGACAAGCCTATATGTCGACCGCAGTATGCGCGCCAGATGGTGCCCGCGAGGGCTAAGAGGGAACACGGTGCGATGCCGTGGCTGTACCCGCAACTGTAAGCCGATAGCGATGGGCCAAAAGCCACCGGAGGCAACTCTGGGAAGGCGGTTCAAAGCGGTGATTGGCGAGCCAGGAGACCTGCCATCGCGTCGTTCATTCGGGAGCCGGGCTAGCTTCAGCGAATGGGGAATCCCGTGGTTCACCTACAGCTTTTCTCTGAAACGACTTGTCACTGACACGCTCAGTGGGGCCGGTCGCCATGCGCAATCGCAGTCGAGGCTCTAACCATCGTTTTAGAAAGCATCATCGCGGGCGGCATGATGTGGGAGAAAGCTCATCATGCGAAAGACTCTACTGAACCACGTTGCCCTCAATGCTACTCCTTTAAATCTCACTCCTTCGAATCCCGCATCTAGTCCAGCACCTTTAGAGGGAGTTCCAACCTCCGCGATGGCCCTCGCCGTGGGCGCCGCGGTGTTCGCGCTCTCGGCCATTTCGCCGGGCGTTAAGGGACAAGGGACATTGGATGCGGAAGAAACAATTGAAACAGTGATCGTCAGCGCGTCCCGCTTGGGCCAGACCGTTGCGGAAACCGGTTCCAGCATTTCAATTATCACCAGCGACGAAATACAGACCCTCGGTCTAAGCTACGCGCTCGATGCAATCGCTCACGCACCCGGCGTCACCATCAACCAAAACGGCACTTTCGGTGGCAGTGCGAGCGTAAGAATTCGTGGGGCCAGTAGCGAGCAGACAATGACGCTGGTTAATGGGGTTCCCGTCAACGACCCCACTTCACCCGGTGGTGGTTTTAATTTCGCGCGCTTGGATACGGAAAACATTGAACGTATCGAGATTCTAAAAGGGCCTCAATCCACTCTCTGGGGCACCGATGCGATCGGCGGGGTGGTCTCAATTACCACCAAAAAACCGGCTGAGGGATTTAGTGGACAGGTATTTGGGGAATACGGTTCTTTCAATAGCTTCCGCGGTGGTGCATCGCTCAGTAACGGTGGAGAAGTTGGCGACTTCCGCATTGCGGCCGTGAATGTGACCAGCGATGGCATCTCAAAAGCGGATGAGGGGAATGGGAATAGGGAGGACGACAGCTTTGATTCGTTGACAGTCTCCGCCAGCGGTGGCCTGAATCTACCCAATGATATTCGCATCAGCGCGGATGTGCTGAGTACCGATGGAGAAACCGAATTCGACAGCTTCGTGTTCGGCGATCAGGGAAATGTTGGCGATGGGGATGAGATTAGCGAGACGGAGGAATTGACCGCAAATCTTTCTGCTCAGATCCCTTTACTGGACGGCCGCCTCGAGAATCTAATTGTCCTCGGTTACTCAGATATCGAGCGAGAGAATTTCACCGACGGGCTACAGAGCTTTGCCGCTGAGGGCGAGCGCTACCTCTACCGTTACCAGGGAACCTTCGCGGCGAATGAGAGCAATCGTATTGCCTTTGGTGTAGAGCGCGAAGAAACAGAAACGGATGACGACGACACATCCATCGATGGTTTGTTTTTACTCTACGAACTCAGCCCTTCCGATTCCGTCACTCTAACCGCCGGCGCACGTCGCGACGACCATGATCGTTTTGGTGCGGAAACTACGGCGCGGCTGGCTGGTGCTTGGCAGGCAACGGATACGATCACAGTGCGTGCGAGTTGGGGTGAGGGCTTCAAAGCTCCAACGCTGTTCCAAACAACCTTTTTCTGCTGCGGAGCCGAGCAGCCTAATCCAGATTTGAGCGCGGAAACGTCGGAAGCCTTTGACCTAGGAATCGACTGGCGATCCGGTGATGACCGAATCCAATTGAGCGCCACCGTATTTCAACAAGATACGGAAAACATGATCGACTTTGATTTTGCGATTGGCGGATACCTCAACATTGATGAGGTAGAGTCGAGCGGGCTCGAGCTTTCCGGTGCGGTTTTACTCAGCGATCAGCTGAGCCTAACCGTGGATTACGCCTACATTGATGCGGAGGACGGATTCGGTAACCCCTTGGTACGCGTGCCGGAGAACTCCGGTGATCTAACACTGGCATATGACGACGGCGGTCCGCTTTCCGCTTCGATTCTGGTCCGCTACAACGGCAGCGAACCCAACTCTGATGGGGTTACAGAACTTGACTCCTGGACACGCGTGGACCTCAACGCTCGCTATGCTTGGTCGCCGCAGCTTGAAGTCTATGGCCGCATTGAAAACTTATTCGATGAGGAATATCAGCAGATTCTAGGCTACGGGACACCGGAACTGTCCGGGACCATGGGTGTTCGGTTTCGTTATTAAGGATTGGCGGGGGCTAGGGAGCTCTAAAAAGGCTTAGCGTGCTAACGCAACTTGCTAAGGTTTTTACAGCTTCGCTGCGTAGGACGCGGTACGGAGTTTTTTGCTGGGGCGTCTTAGCCCTGCTGCCCACGGTCGGGAAAGCGGAAACGCTCTTTGGAATCATCTCCGAGCGCAATTCCGCTGCTGTCGCTCAGGCCGCGGCGCAGTTCATTGAGCGTTATCCCAGCGACGAGCTTGTTTTGCGCACCCCGAGGCAGCTGGCCGCGCTATCGGATGCTGCCATCCGTTCCCAGCTGGCAGCAGCGGATACGGTGCTAGTCGCAGGCGTGTTCAGCGAAGACGCCGCTCGTATCGGGCGACTGATCGAGTCCCTAACTGAGGCTACACCGTTCTTCGCAGTAAGCTCGGCGAGCACCTTGGTTGAGCAATCCAAGCAGCGTTATCAGGACCAGCTGATGACCTGGACTACAGCCAACCAATATTGGCAAGGACGAGGCGTCGAAAATCTAGTCAACTTCTTTGCGCACGCGATTTCCGAGGGAAAGATTCAGCCGCCGCTGGCCCCACCGCTTGCGCTCGAGCCGGTTCGCATGGGCGCTCGAAGAGGGGGTAAAAACGCTCCGCTAGTGGCGCTTTTTGACTATGAGACGGGCGATCAAGCCGGTAATCAGGAGCTCCACGATGCGGTTTGTCAGGCCCTCAATCAGCGAGAGCTAGCTTGTCGGTCCGTGTATGCGGACTGGGGGCTTGCTAGTGCTGAGGCGCTGGAGAGGCTTCAAGAATTAGCGCCGCTGGCGGTGCTGATGCTGCAGGACTTTGCGGTAGGAGGCAGCGAGCGCGAACGGGCGGAGAAGGCCTTGCAAGAACTTAACGTACCAGTGCTTAAAGGCATTCGACTGACCGAGATTGATGAGGCCGATTGGAGGCAAGATTCAGACGGTTTGCCGACGGACAGCGTGTACTACCGCGTATCGATGCCAGAGCTTTCCGGAGCGAGTCAGCCCATGGTGCTTGCGGTCGGCCAGGCTCCGCGGATCGATCCGCTGTCCGGAATCGAAGTTCGCGTTACTGGCCCCGTTCTCTCCGAAGTGGCGAGCGTCAGTCGCCGCCTCGCAGCCTGGGCGGATCTGCGGCAAACGCCGAATGCGAAAAAGCGAGTAGCCCTTATTTACTACAACCATCCTCCGGGCCGGCACAATATTGGTGCTGACAATCTCGACGTTCCGCAGAGCCTGTTTATGTTGCTTTCCCGGCTGCAAGCGGAAGGCTACGAAGTTGGCGCCCTTCCTCCAGACCCAGAAGCGCTACTGGAACTGATTCAGCAACGAGCGGTCAACCTTCCGGAAAACAACGCGGAGCTCCAAGCGTTGTGGAAAGCAGGCTTGGGTCTACCCAGTGGGCCTTATCGCCGCTGGCTTAACTCCTTGCCGGCCCTAGTCCAGGCAGAGCTTATCTCGGGGCCGCTGACCGCACTTCGCATTCGCGTCGAACAAGCCCTTGTGGAGCAGAAGTTTGATACGGCCAGCCGTATGGTGTCGGCAGCGCTTCACGACATAGCGTTTGTGATCGAGGGCGCTCCAGCTCGCTTTCATGAGCGAGCTGAGGCTTTGCTGGCGCAACTCGACGATGCCTATGAACAGCTGATTCAAGGCGATGGTGACGTCGCGGTACTCGACGAGCTGACTGCGGCGCTGCAGAACCAGGGCATAGAGGGGCTGCGCGGATGGGGTGAAGTTCCCGGGTCAGTCATGAATGTGGGAGAGGATTTTGTTTTCCCACGTCTGCAGTTCGGCAATGTTCTGATCGCGCCCCAACCGCCCCGTGGCTGGGAAGTCAACGAGGAGGTCTTGCATGCCAACCTGAGTGTGCCTCCTACTCATCAATATTTGGGGTTCTACCATTGGTTGCACTCGGAGTTTAAACCGCACGCGCTGGTCCATCTGGGCCGCCATTCGACCTATGAGTTCCTGCCCGGCAAGCGGGTTGGCCTGAGTGAAACCGACTATCCTCGTCTGATTGCCGGGGATGTGCCCGGTTTGTATCCCTACATCGTAGACGGCGTGGGCGAAGGCCTGCAGGCAAAGCGTCGCGGACAGGCTGTCATCGTCGATCACCTGACTCCGCCCTTGCAGGCGACGCCGTTCTACGACGAATTGCTGTCGCTGAGGCAACTTGTAGAGAGTTTTGAATCCGCTGATCCGTCGCAGGCTGGCGATTTAGGCCGGACGCAAGCACTGCTGCGAATCAAAGCGCAGGTTGAGGAACTGGGAATCCGAGAGGCTTTGGTCGCCGAGCTTGAGGCGGAGCATGGAGGAGGGGAGCGAATCGAATTCGAAGAGATCGACTCCGATCTGCTGGTCCACGAAGTCGGCCACTTTCTGACGGATATGCAGGAGGAATTCATGCCGCTGGGCTTGCACGTCTTTGGAAAAGACTGGAGTCCCGAGGCACTCGATACGATGCTCGCATCGATCGGTCAGGACGACGCACGAACTGCTCTGGCCGCGTCGCCCGCCGCCGAAATGTCGGCGCTACTTGCTGGTTTAGACGGCCGCTTTGTCGCCCCGGGCAAGGGCAATGATCCGCTGCGCTCTCCCGAAGCGCTGCCAACTGGCCGTAATTTTTACGCGTTGGACTCAAGCCTGGTTCCCACCAGTGTCGCTTGGGATATCGGCTCCTCCATGGCTCGAGAAAAGCCAGCGCTAGAGGGCAGCGAGGCGGTTGTGTTGTGGGCCTCCGATACGGTGCGCGATGGGGGCGTGATGATTGCTTTTGCCTTGGAGCTGCTGGGCATACGTCCTGTGTGGAATGGTCGAGGAATCTTGACGGGTCTTGAACGGCTACCGCTGGGCAATAACGGCCAGCGCGGTGACGTGACCTTCGTTGCGTCTGGCTTATTTCGCGATCTCTATGGGGAACAAATTAAATGGCTGGATAAAGCGGTACTGCTCGCCCTGGACGGCGCTTATGAAACCATCGTAGATCGCTATCCTGCACTGGAGCCAATACTAGAAGCGACGCTTGCCCCGCTCGGTGAGCTGCGCGACCCGGGTCGGGATGCGCTCACTGCAAACGCAGTAGCGGCCGCGTGGGTCGATGAAATGAGCAGCGAAGCACAGCCAACTACGTATGCGGGCCGCCTCGCGAGTCTGCGACTGTTCGCACCGGCACCCGGTCGCTACAGTGCTGGTGTCAACCGGTTAGCGGAACGCTCTGGCGCCTGGAGCGATCGGGCGGAACTTGCACAAACGTACATCGCCCGGATCGGACATGGCTACGGTGTGGGAGTGAACGGAGAGCCGCTACAGGATCGCTTCCAACGACGCCTTGCCGATGTCGGCAGCAGCTTTTTGGGTCGCGCCAGCAACCTCTACGGACTCGTTGATAACAACGATGCATTTGACTATCTCGGCGGCTTGAATTTAAGCGTCGAAACGCTGCGGGGAACGGCTGCTCGGGGTTTCGTCGTCGACGTCAGCAATCCCACTAAGCCCTCGACGACCCCCCTTGCCAGCGCCGTCATGCAGGAGTTGCGGTCTCGCCAGCTCAATCCTGCGTGGATTCAAGCTTTAATGGAGCATGGCTACGCTGGCGCGCGTACTATGAACAGCGCTTTCTTTGAGAATCTCTGGGGCTGGGAAGCCACCGACCCTAATCTTTTTTCGGATACGGTTTGGGAGGAAGCTAAGGCGGTTTATGTTGATGATCGCTACGACCTCGGTGTAGATGACTTTCTGGATGACCCTTCTCGGCAGCCGGTGTTGGCTAACATTCTCGCAATCATGCTGGTCGCAGCTCACAAAGGTTATTGGCAAGCCGACGCGGATACGATTGCCAGCCTAGCCGAAAATTTTGCGCAGGTGGTCGCAACCGCGGGCCTGCCGGGAAGCGGCCATACGCGACCCGATCATCCTATGCTTGACTGGGTCAGCGATAAGCTGCCCGTAGAACTGGCAGACTCGCTAGCGGAAGTACGTTCTAAAGCGCGTGGGGCAAGTATCGCGCCCGAAGAAATTCCCGAGATGATTCGCGAGCTGCAAACACCGGTTAGCGAAGCACCGATGATGGATCCTGGACGCCTTATGCTATTGGCAGCTGTGTTACTGCTCTTGCTGGGCGCCGGTATCGTTATTGGTAGGAGGGCACAGCCATCGTCGATTTGAGCGCTGTGCTGCACCTTATTGTTGATCAGCTGCTGTTGCCAGTGATCGCGGGCTTGCTATTGCTCGCAGCACTGTTGATTTTGGATCTGGGAATTGTTCTTGGGGAACGCTTTGGTGGGCTGAAGAAGTTGCAAGACGCTGAGCTTGGGTCTGTGGAGGCGCTCGCGCGCCGTCGTATCGGTCGAGCCGATCTAATCACACGAATCGGGCCGTCCCTAGGCTTGATTGGTACGCTCATACCCCTCGGACCTGGCATCGCAGCCATGGGGCAGGGCGATTTCGAAACGCTGGCGATCGCGATCACCACCGCCTTCGACACCACGGTGCTTGGCTTGGCTATCGGCATTCTTGCCTATCTAATCGGTCGCTGGCGTCGCTCTGCCTATGATCGTCTTCTAACTTCAATGGAGGCGGAACGGCAGCAGGAACAGGAACACAAACACAAACACAAACAAGAGATCGCTAATGCGTGACTTTCGACACTCGCGTTTTGATGAAGACGGCATGAGCGCGGCCATCGGCGATCTTCCCAACCTCGCTGATCTGATGCTGGTTTTTGCCGTTGGTCTGATAGCGGCCATGGCTGCCTCTTCGGGCAGCAAGCTGGCTCCTGAGGTCGTAGAGGCGGGGCCAGAGCTGCCGCAACTTCCTGGCGATGCGCAGGCCGATGGCCGCGGTCTTGAAGCAGTAGGGCGCGTATTTCAAGATCCGGAGACCGGTAAGCTCTATGTGGTCCGCTCATCGGCGGAGGCGCAGTAGCCCTCTAGGCGCTGTCACTCGATACCTCAACTAGCAAAGCCTACGATCTGGCTGTCCCGAGCTGGTGGCTGCACGCCCAGAAGTACAGGCAACCCGTCCGAGTTGTTAGTCGCAAAGGAGGGCTTTTCTTAGCCTCAGTTCGGCGTCCTCGTTCGCTGGGAGGCCAATACGAAGATGCTCCTGCGACCAGGGGAAGCGGCGTACGTAAATGCCTCTTTGTGCCAGTTTTTTCCAGCAGCGCTCGGCATCGTCAGTCCTTACATAGGCAAAAAGATCGGTCCCGGCCGCTTGAGCCAGACCCGCATCGTGGAGAATTCCGTCCAGGCGTGCCCGTGCCTTTGCCAGCGCGCGCCGCGTGGATTCTTGCCACGCACTGTCCGCATAGGCTCGAGCACCAAGTTCTAGGGCAATTCCACTGACGGGCCAGGCTCCTAGTCGGTCCCGCATGGCGCTAAGCACGGAGTCAGGCCCCAGCATTGCACCCAGACGCAGACCCGCAAGGCCAAAGAATTTTCCAAAGGACCGAAGAATAATCAGTCCCTCGCTCCCTCCCTGCCGAGCCAAGCTGAGCGAGGGCCTGAGGTCCGCATAGGCTTCATCGACGATGAGAAAACCGCCCCGACTGGAAAGGGTATTCCTGGCTTTGCAAAGCACATCTGGATCGAAGCTTCGGCCATCTGGATTGTTCGGATTGCAGAGCACCAACGCATCTACGTCGTTTACAAAGCGGAGCGGATCTGGGTCTTCAATGAGCTCGCCACCGGCGGCAAGCCACACGCTGCGGTGATCTCCGTAGCTTGGTGCCAGAACCGCGACACGGCGCAGCGAAAGAACGGTGGGAAGTAAGCGAATCAGCAGTTCGCTCCCAGGGGCCAGCAGCAGCTTGTCCGCGTCGGTCCCCAGTGCATTGGCCATGGCCTCTCGACAGGTTGTCTCAAGTTCCCGGGTCGGTAGATGTTGCGTACTCGCATCCGAAGGCGCTAGCCAGGGATAGGGAAAGGGATTGATACCGGTGGATAGGTCTAGCCACGGCTCCTCGATCTCTGGAAATGCCCGCCTCATCGCGTCAAGGGCGCCACCATGGGTCAGATCTTCCGAGTCCTCGGATGAGCTTGTCTTCCTGTGGATCAAAGCAGGGGTTTCCAGACGATAAGCACAACCGCCGCTAGCACCACCGTTACAAGGAGCAATGCTCGGACGTAAAGTCGCAGCGCGCGCACTATATCTTGCGCCTTTGGGTCGGGCGCGCCCTCATTGAGCCAGGGTTCAGGGCTTAGTCCCCCGAGGTAAGCGCGGGGTCCGGACAGGCGCCGCTCCAGCGCGCCCGCCATGGCCGCTTCGGGCCAGCCGGCGTTGGGTGAACGGTGTTTGCGCGCGTCGCGCCACATTACTCGCAAGGAGGTCCATCCGCCGCTGGCCAGTGCCAACAGCAAACCGCTTAGGCGCGCGGGGAGGAGATTTGCGATATCGTCGAGGCGGGCAGCGAAGCGGCCAAAGTAAAGATAGCGGTCGCTCTTGTGTCCAATCATCGAATCTAACGTATTGATGGCTTTGTAGGTTGCCAGTCCAGGCAATCCACAGCAGAGGCCCCAGAACAGCGGAGCGATAACCCCGTCGGAGCTGTTTTCGGCGAGGCTTTCGATACTTGCGCGACAAACGCCCGCCTCGTCCAAGCGTTTTGGGTCTCTTCCTACAATCATGGCAACGGCGGAACGAGCTTCAGCGAGTTTGCCCAGCTTCATCGGAACTGCGACCGCGGCAACATGCTCGTAGAGACTGCGAGAGGCCAGCAGACTTGATGCCAGTACAGCTTGAATCACAAAGCCCATCGGTCCAGCATCGGTTAGCCTAACTGCGATAATGGTAGTGACGAATACCACAACCAAGACGATCAGCGTTGCAGCTGCGCCAAAAATCATGCTGCTCGCGGCTGAATGTTGTTCCTGATTGAGCCATCGC
>JBCBZV010000263.1:0-2529 GCA_039815155.1 Pseudomonadota bacterium | reverse complement strand
TATGGCGGAGCGGCAGTGGGGGAAAGCGCGCGAGTACCTTGAGAAAAGCTATGGTCTGCATGCGAGTGAGGAAGTGTGCCTGGAGCTCGGTCGCCTTTTGACCGCCGTTGGCGAACACACTGCGGCAGCTTCCGCGTTTCGTGCGGGTGCAGAGCTGCGAAGCGATCCATTGCCCTCACTGCCTCAGCCCGATGACGTCATTCCGGAGGCTCGTCGTCTTGAAGGGGAGGAATCAGAACAAACGGCCCCTGAAGGCGAGAAAGTGCTCGAGCAATCATAGCGCGTTCTCGCGTTGCTCGATGAGTCGGCCGATGAGACAGCCGATGAGTCAGCGCTGCCGTTCGCTCTGCCACTCCGGCGGACCGAACACCGACATCCAAAGCTCTCGCGGATTCCGAGCTTGTCCAAGCTTCAGGGCAATACGCCAAAATCCATGCAAAAAAGCCACGAAGGGTGCCGCCACGAAGCGGCCGACTGAATTGATCTCGGGAATAGGCTTGACCAAGCCGTAGGTCACCTCTTGCTCCTCTTCGACGCAGGTGCCGAACAGTCGATCCCAGATAATGAAAATTCCACCGTAGTTGGCATCCAGGTACTGGCGGTTGGACCCGTGGTGGACTCGGTGGTGCGATGGCGTGTTGAAGAGAAATTCGATTGGCCTTGGGAGCTTGCGGATCACTTCTGTGTGCAGGGCAGTCTGGTACAGCTGCACCAGCATTTCGGCAAAGAACACGACGAAAGGGTTAAAGCCGAACAGGACTAAAGGTAGGTGGAAAAAAACAGGCCAAACGCCGTCCATCGGGCCAAAGCGGTAGGCCACTGAGATATTGAAATGGGGCGAGGAGTGATGCACCGAGTGGGTGGCCCAGGCCAGATTGACCCGATGGGTAAATCGATGCTCCCAGTAGTAGGCTAGATCAGCCAACACTAGGCAGATCGCCACCGATGCCCAGTTGGAAGGGATGTCGAAGAGCGCATACTTCGCTGTCGCTGCGTACGTAGCGAGATACACGCCAGCCAAAAGCACATAGTTCACGCCGATGAACATCGTCAGTGTGAGGTAATTGGTTAAGGAGTCGCCGATGAGAGACCAGCTGAATCTTCGTAAAACCAAATAGCGAATCAGCTCAAAGGCGAGGAGCGCGAAAGATAGAAAAAAGAACCAATCCCCTAGCCACGTCTCCCAGCTATAGATCTCCGCTTCATCAATGACTGTAAAGAACCAGTCCATTAGCAATCTTTTTTTGTCAATATTGAAAATAAAATAGCGTGCACTATGATGATTGTCAATTTTGATAATTAACTATTACGTCTGCACCTGCGCAACCAGCGCGCTCGTAAGAGGTTTTAGACCAATGAATTTCTGGCAATTCGTGGGTGTTGGTCTGGTTCTGTGGGTGCTGTATGACCTGCTTGCCGGCACCGCCTACAGCTACCGCTGGGTGTCCCGCGCCCGTGAACCGGTGCATTATTGGCTGACCATGGCCTTGTGGTCTTTCGTCGCGGTAATCACGCTAGCGTATGGCTAGCAGCGTTAAAGCGTTCGAATTTCAATGCGGCTGAGAAGAAAAGCGGAGTTAGAAAGTGGGTCGACCCAGCGTCAAGGAGGAAAGGCAGGAACAGATTCTCGAGGCCTATGAGTCTTGCGTCGCCCGCTTTGGTGTGGAGGGCGCGACTCTCGAGAAGATTGCGCAGGAAGCAAACCTTGCTCGCCCATTAATTCGACATCATGTCGGCAATCGACAAGAGTTGTTAGCCGCGTTGGCTGATCGCTACGTGCGCAAGTCGAACGAAATTGTTACCGCTATGCTGGCTTCGCTGCCCAACTCGCGGGCCTGCGATCAACTCCTTACTTGGCTGTTTGAAACCCCGGCGACCGATAGCAAGATGGTTCTGGTGGCGGAGGCGCTTATTGCAGCAAGCCAAAGTGATCCATCGCTCGCCAAAAGAATGCGTCGGCATACCAGAGGCTTTGTAAATGAGTTCGCGAAGTTCTTTAAATCCGAGTTTCCAAAGGCGGATTTGGCACAGATTCAAGCCGTTGCCACTGGGGTAGTCGGTATCTACTTCAATGTAGAGTCCCTGGTGCCACTGGGCAATATGCGGGACGTTCGAGAAGCCTCCCACAAGGCGGCCCACGCCTTGGTAGATTCGCTTCGCGCTTAATTAACCCTCAGACGACCTTGAGCAAGATAAAAAGTACGGCAGTAAGCACACAGATGTAACTTCCGTCCGAGCCATGGCTTTTCGATGACGACGGTGCGTAGTAGTCAGCTAGTGGATGATCTGGATTAAACCGAAGTGCGAGTTCGTTGACGTCGCCGCGGGGCCGGTTCTATACCAATATCGAGGTCGGACCAGATTGCTTCGACACGCTCGCTCGCTCACCTCATCGCTCATGCGAATCGCGGTGCCCCATTCCCGGTCTGTTTCGCCCTGCCATTTATTGGTTGCGTCCATGCCTACTTTAGATCCTAGGCCCGCTACGGGGGAGGCGAAATCGAGATAGTCGATGGGCGTGTTTTCTAT
>JBCBZV010000152.1:0-8937 GCA_039815155.1 Pseudomonadota bacterium | reverse complement strand
GTGTCACACGAAGTCGGCACAGATAACAACGCACTAACGCCTGCGATCATGATCAGCGAGGTTCGCCGAGTGCGGGTCACAATGGACTCTCTTCCTTTTTATTGACCGAAGTTCCAGAGAACCATCCGAGGCCGGATTCTCCGGGTGAATGCGTTGGTAAAACAAGTTGCCTAACGTAGAGGGTACACGCAAAAAAAATCCCGCCTCAAAGGCGGGATTTTCAAGATGGCGTCCCCTAGGGGATTCGAACCCCTGTTACCGCCGTGAAAGGGCGGGAAACGGCCGTTTTTCAATCACTTGCTGATCCGGCAAGTGACTCATTCTGCTAAAGAAGTTGAAATACCTTGCACCCGGGTGCAAGACTGCGCACCGACACGCGTTTGACAATTTTCGAGAAATTTCGCGCCGGAGGGCTGGTTACCGCCGTGGCACGCAGCAAGCAGAGCAACCGATTCTCAAACCGAACCCAACGTTTCAAGCACCTCGCTGCTGAGAAGCAATACTGGACCCCGATCGACGAGGGCATCGCCCTTGGTTACCGCCGCGGCAAGCTCAAGAGCATGTGGTACATGCGCCACTACCGGGGCCAGGGGAAGTACGCCTCGCGCGCGCTGGCGCTGGTCGACGATTACCAGGACGCCGATGGAGAGCGCGTGCTTAGCTTCTACCAGGCGCAGGATGCCGCCAAGCGGCTGGTTCGCGAGGCAGCTGAGGCCGACCGCACGTTGTCCGCTCGAGGCGGTGTCACGGTCGCTGAGGCCGTCGAGCGCTACCTAGCTCACTACGAGGCGACTTCCGACAAGTCGACCGCGGAGTACCGACGCGTGTTCGAACGCGACGTCCTGCCGCCCCTGGGCGGTCTGGCGCTGTCGAAATTGACCCGTGCAAGGCTCGTGAAGTGGCGGGATGCACTGATTAGTGCCAAGCCCCGCAACCGAAGCCGGCGCGAATATGATCCAGATCTGCCGCCAGCCGAGCTCAAGCGCCGTCGCAAGGCCACTGCCCAGCGCAAGTGGACCATGCTGCGTGCGGCGCTCAACTTCGCGTTTACGGAGGGATTTACCGCGAGCGACGTGGCGTGGCGCTCGATTCGCCCGTTGGCCGACATCGCCGCCCCACCGCCTGCGAGGGTGCTGACGCCAGCGGAGTGCCGTCGAGTGACCGCGGCGCTACCGGGTGATTTCCGCCCCCTAGCGCAGGCGACGTTTCTGACCGGCGCGGCCTACAAGGAGCTTCGAGACACCCGTGTGGATGATTACATGCCGGAGAGTGGGCACCTGCGGGTAGTCAACACCAAGCGTCGCTCACGTCTGGTGCCGCTGACTGAGGAGGGGCAGCGGCTGTTCGATGCGCTGACCGCCGGTCGGGCCGGATCTGAACTAATCTTCTTGACCACGGCCGGTGAGCCATGGCGGAAGGGGCAGCAGGCGCGTCGGATGAAACAGGCTAGCCTCGAAGTGGGCATCGAACCGCCTGTTACCCTGACGTCTCTCCGGGACGCCTATGGTTCTCTGCTACTCAATTCGGGTGTGAAGCTCGAGGTGGTTTCAAAGGCCATGGGGCACGCGTCGATATCTACCACTAGCAGACACTATGCTCATTTATTGCAGAAGACCGTCGATGAGCAGATTCGTGGCGGATTGCCAGATCTGGGGATTGAGGTCAGCAAGGTGACTCGTCTATGAGCGAAAAAGCGCAATACAACCTCTGCAGGAAGGACATCAAACACTTCATTGAGTATGTCGAGGGGCTGCTGGAAGACCCTTCCCAAAATCTCGTCGACATGGTCTTTGGGGTTGGCCCAAGCGACGATATTTCGCGAGTCGACGTCCTAAAAGCTAGAGACCTCAATCGGAGTGCTGAGTATGACCTATTCAGAGTGCGCAGTACTTTAGAGGCAAGTGAATTCGAGGTGAGCGCGGGTATTGCGGAGGCGCTTGTCGTCCTCTTTCATATTGGTCGACGGATTGGTTACGCGGAGGCAATTCGAAAGTCGTTTGAGTCTAGAAAGTACCGTCGACACCTATGGGGAAGCCGCAAAGGCGCAGAGCGGGCGCACGGAGACGCGGTAAAGCGTGAACAGGATCGTGAGGAAGCCGTCCGGAAGGTCGAGGCGTTGATAGATAGCGGTTACACGGTCGGCGAAGCGACTTCGGAGGTCGCCGAGGTTATCGGCAAGGCTCCAGGCACAGTTTCGAATTGGCGATTGAAGTCCTCAAGCTACAGGCCGCAGAAGCGTGGCAGAAAAAAGAAGAAAATGAAAAAACCTTAGTCCTCCCACAGTGTGAATTTGGCGCCCTAGGCTCACTCTCGTTCTATTTCCTGAATAAGCACGAATGAGGAAAACGCCTATGTACAACACTGCGCATTCGGCCAGGGCCGCTGCTTCGAAGCTTGGTGTCTCGGAGCGCCTCGTGTGGACACTCATCAAGGATGGTGAACTGGGCTGCATCAAAATCGGCGGCCGGACGCTTATCACAGACCGCCAGATCGATCGATTTCTGACCGACAAGGAGACACTCCGAGGTAAGGCGCGTGTTTGAGCGCGATCGATGCCGGAGTGTCGTGGCTGCTAGGGCGCTTGCAGGCCTTTTTCCTGAGCCTCTCGGTGAATTGTCTCCACCCAATCTCCGGTCCAGCCATTCATTTTCGCCCCGAGCCAGAACCGATTGGAAGTGCAGTCATAGGCAAGAGCTGCCCGAGGTTACGTAAGTCACTATGTACGGGAAGATTTTTGAGCAAATGTATGATTCGACCGTCGCGCTTTGCTGGCAAGCGATGGTGACTTTCCAGCAGATGATTGTGCTCGCCGACAAAGAGGGCATTGTTGACATGACGCCAGAGTCTCTGGCGCGGCGAACCAATATCCCAATCGAAATCATACACAAGGGAATCGAGCATCTGGAAGCGCCTGATGAGCACAGCCGAAACCCAGAGTCTGCAGGACGTAGGCTCGTTCGACTGGACGATCATCGGCCCTGGGGGTGGCGAATAGTGAGCTACTGCAACTATCGCGATATGGCGAGTAAGGCAGACCAAAGAGACCAGGCACGACTCCGTAAGCGCAGGCAACGGGAGCGGGAGCGCGAGCAAAAAGAGCTACGCAAAAACGATGCGTCACAGCGTGTCACGGCGAGTCTCGACGAATCACAGTTGTCACGGCATGCAGATGCAGATGCAGATGAAGAAAACTATGCAAAAGCAGATACAGCACGGCTTTCGCGTGAGGTCCCTGCTGACCCTGGGAACCGCGAATTGCGGACGAAGGTCCGCGGCGTAGGGGACGACGGCCGAGCGGTCTTGCTTGTCGGAGACGAAGCCAGCCGGTTTCTTTCGTTTTGGGATGCGTTCAACCTAAAGAAGGGTAAACAGAAGGCGGCCGGAGCTTGGTACCAACTGGAACGTAACGGTCTGATAGACGAGCAAGCGATGATATCGATTATCGCGGCTGCTGATGCGGAAGCGCACAGTAGACCGAAGCAAGAGCGCGGTAACGGCAGACCGAAATGGGCTTCAGGCTGGCTGTTAGAGCAGCGCTGGCGAGACGAGGAACGCCAGGTTTTGACAGGCTCTGACAGCGATATAGCAGATGCGGATTTGGTCGGATCTGGCGTGCGGGGCCAGAAGCCGCATGAACAAGAAGCCGAGCTGCGCGAGTTGCGGGCGGCGGCTCATACCTACGGAATAGGGGATCGCCGAGTCTGGACAGATTCGGACACTGGCAAGCAGCGAGTGGAGTCGATCGAGTGCTTCAGGAAGCGCGTCAACCAAGGAAACTTGGAGTACCTGCAGAGCCTCAAGCGTTGAACAGCTAAATGAGGGAGTGTGCCGTCTACTAGCGAAGTTCAATGCAATCACCAGCTGGTTCCGATGCGATCGGCAAGTATGTATGGGAAGCCACGTAGGCATACTTGCGCAATTGCCGCAGAACCTTCAGCGGGTATGCGATGCCTTGCATACGCGGAATCAGGGGCTTAGATCAGAAACTAGCGCTGTTAGTGCACTGCTTGTGGTTAACGGCCAGATTATCGACTAGCGTCTGCAGTGTGCTGAAGGGGCCTATCGAGTTCACTCCGAGTGGTCCCAAAATGACAAGAACAGACACGGCGGTCGCACTTCGATGTCTGGGCGAGCGGACTCGCTCATTCTTGGGTGGCGCTGGGGAAGTCCTGATTGCTATGTGGGATTTCACGGCGTGGCTGTGCTCTGCGATTTGTCAGGCGACTGTCAGCGTGGGACGCGCGGCTGCTATTGCCAGTTCCACAGGCGAAGACTTGTCTTGGCTTGTTGCGAACAGTTCCCAAGCGCGGTCAGGCCCTTTAGCAACTGCCGGCCCATGGTCTGGCCAAGGGTGCACCGTTGCAGTGGCGGAGCTTCCCCAGGCCCTTGTTCCAGCGATTTCGAATCTCGCGCCAGTCACAAGTGGTACCGGTGTTCACCGTAAGCGTCGTCTCCTAGGATCAGACATTCTGGAGCTTGCCGCTGTCTGTGCCACAGCATGCGACAAATCGGGTCCTTCCAGAGGTGCATCCTCAGCGGTGCTGCGACTTGCCGCATTCAACCGATTTTTTCCAAGAGAATCGCAATTTCCGCTTCCGTGCGAGCGAGCGATCCGGTCAACGCGCCCGCGGAAACGCCCAAGTTGGGTTGGGGTGTCGCCATCGCCTCATGCCTTGGACGTTAGTGCGTACCGCACTGGCACACATAACAACTCACGCAACGATACTCTGATCACGATCGGATCGCTTGCTCCTTCTGGATAGCACAACCACGCCCAACGTGAAAATCTCTAGCACACTTCGGTCCATTCATACGCGAAACCAAATGACGGATAGGAGACCCAAAGTAATGACTTCGACCCAACCTTCGACCAGCCGCACGGTGGTTCCCTTGGCTTTCGTTTTTCTACTCTGGGCGCAGAGTGTTGATGCAAGTCCAACTGCCGCTAGTGAGGAACTGGAACAAGTGGCGCAAGAAAGAGGAATTGAGTTTATCAACGAAGTGTCGAATCGGCGGCGTCTGAACTTGCTCTTCAAGAACACGCAAAAACCAGAGGTCGGTGAGCAGGTCAATTTCGTAAATACGTCGGCTGGGAACTTGACCTTTATTCAGAGAGATCATGTTGTCGTTGATCGCTTGCCAATCATTATTGGTCGGGTTTACGACTCCCGTATCGGAGCAAACTCCGATTTCGGTCCTGGATGGAAACTCACATTGAGTGAGGAGATTCGGCATACGGGGTCAGGCTATAAGTACATAGACTCCAACGGCTCCAAGTATCACTTGCAAAGAGAGGGGCAAGAGTTGCGGAGTCGTATGCCGCGACGCGCCATAACTGGACGGATCGACGGATCTCGGATAGTTCTGCGCTTTAACGGTATTCGACGCGTTTTTGAGAGTATCGACGGGAGCTTCCGACTGGTGCGTCTGAGTGATGTCTACGGAAACGCAATCACCCTCCGGTACACACAAGGGCAAATTAGTGGGGTGGTCTCAAATAGCGGCATCCGTACTAGTTTCGAGCGTGACGCCAGCGGTCGAATCGCAAGCGTGCATGAGGGCGGCCAGATTCGACGAAGCTACAGCTACGACACGAATGGAAGACTCGCCCGGGTCCTGGATTCGTTAGAAGACCGAGTACTCCTTCAATACGATTACTCTGCCGACAATTTGCTTGAGGCAATTCGGGATGGCGAGTCGCGCCAGATCTCCCATTTTGAGTTTGATAGGTGGGGAAGGGCGACAAAAAGTCATGTACTGACGTCGTCCATCAAATTCCGTTACGAGGAATCAGAAACAGTTGTCCGAAACGTATTGGGCGAAGAACGTCGTTTCATGTTCAATGGCCGAGGATTGACAATTGGGTCAGTCGATTCGCGAGGCGTCCAAACGATCATCGAACGCGAGGCGGCCGGCCACGGATACAGGCTGCTGCAGGACGGCCAAGTCGTGGCGTCGCTGGAATCTGCAGGACGGCAGTTGGTGTACGGGAGCGCGCAAGAGGGTGGTTGGCTCCAGTACGAGGTTGATCTCGAAGAAGGCCGACGAATAAAGCGAGTCACGGCTCCCGACGGGCTCCTATTCAGCACAGAGTATGACGATGAGGGAGCAGTTGTTTCAATGAACGTACGCGGGACTGGCGAGCGCAGATACGTGTGGGATGATTTCGGGGGGTTGGTCGAGTTTCAGGAAGCCGGGAGGGCTTTCGATATCGATACAGACAGTCGGGGCCGCATCGAAAGAGTAGCGAATGAGTCTGGACATTCGACTGAGCTCGAGTTCGGCGCTTCAAGTACATTGCGACGCGTCTCCTTTTCGATCGGTATCGATGCGGATTTCGAATACGACGGTCTCGGCTTCAGGCGCGTTGCTCGATACTCAGACGGTCAAGAGGTCCGTTTCGAGTACGACCAATCGGGGAACATGACTGATGTTGAATTCTATCAAGAGGGGGAGCAGGTCCGAGCAGATAACTACGTAATCGGAGAAGGCAATGAGTTACTGCGGATCGAGACGAGCGCCGGAGAGGGTATGAAGTTCGGGCATGACTCGTTGGGCCGCGTAACATCCGCGCACTCGAACGGCCGCGAGTTTCTGGTGTCCTATGACCATGCGTCTCGCATAGAAAGAGCCACGCTGGATGGTGAGGTGATCTTAGATATTCCCTATGGTGTGAACGACCCTGACCGGACGGCAGAGTTTGACACGAGAACCTTCATCATCATGCTTCCAGCCCACCCAGGCAACGGTATTTTTGGACGTGTCGAGGAGCTCGTCTACAACCGACCGGAGTACATACATCATCGATTTGCCCCATTCAGCGAACAACTGGGGCGTTTTGTCCCAGCTCGCATCGAATGGCTGCTGCCGGACGAGTCGGTCAGGGCTAGCCTAGCGCGCCGAAATCTAGTTGGCGCGAGCCCCAATGGAGATAGCGATCTTCTTGGTCCGTGGCATTTTGACAAGCCGTCCAGTGCACTATTCGTTCCTCCGACGTATAACTCAGTGAACTGCCTGCAGTGCATCGGGGTCGTGTTCAATCATCAGATAGCAATCAATGGTTCACAGTCTCCTGTTGACATTGATGCTGGCGATACGGCGATTTTCGATTCGGATGCGATGATGGAGGGTTGTTATCAGCCCTTCCCAAGCTTCGCCTTTGCTGACATGACCCTGTCGATAGCAGGAGTTCCCGATTACACAAGCTATCCTGGACCGCCATATATCTTCTTTCCGTCTGCGTCCGTTAGCCGCCGCTTGGATGAGCCAGGAAGCGAACGTTATGACTCGTATGTGTCTTGCAGCTGCGGTCTATTCGGTGTCAGCGTTAAGAGCATAACCTTCGAGGTGATTTGTAGTGACACATTCAGGACCGCATATCACTTGTCCAATTTTCAGAAGAATAACAAGCTGCCAATTAGTCGGACTGCGACATTGGTTTCCGGAGACTTCATGGCATGCGCAAGTTCGCAAGCTGCCGTCGACAGACTCCAATCGTCCATAGTCACCTACTGGAACAAGACCTTCCCACAGGGGGGCGGGGCATTTAGCGTCACTCGCAGAGACACTATCGATTGCACATTGTTTCCTGTGGACGACGATATAGATATTGAGTATGAGATTCTCCTACCCGGTCCGAGTGAGGTGAACCCTTCCGCCGCACAGGGTGGGACTAGCATGACGTACAATTCGAACCACACCCCAGACGATGTTGCCCATGAGTTTGGGCACATTCTAGGTTTTGCCGACACCTATGTTGTGCAAGGCGAATTCGGGGTGGACACGTTGTGTTTCCCAGTGGACATTATGGGAGTTGGAAGTGGGGATAATACCTTTTCCTACCACTTTGCCGTACTTGCAGCGAAGTATTAGCGCCATGGCTAGATCACTAGTATTCCGAGTAGTTGTGTGTAGTTTGCTGTTCGCGACTGGGCGTCTTAATTCGGCGGTAGCATCGACGCTGCCAGTCGGATGCATGGATCTCAGAACTGCAATCGTTAGCTACGAGAAGGTCGCGGATAGCCAGATCGACGGTTGCGCGAAGCAGGCGCAAGTGGAGCAGTTGATCGAGTTGATTCGGACAGCAGCGATGTACCGAGACAGTAGTGTTGTTTCGGCGCTGGCGAATAAGGTTGGGCCAAATGAGCTCCCTCGCGATTTAGTTCCAGTTCTGATGTCAACAGGGAACACCGGCACGGCTATAGCTGTCATTGAGTCGGTTGAAGATAGCGAAACCCCATTGTCACTTGGCGAAGTGCAGGCTCTGTTGGAGGCCGCGATCGTAGGCGACAATTTTGAAGGGGTGCAATCTCTTATACAGATTGATCGCCTTGGTGATCGATTGCGTGGGCCGGCGATCGAGTTTGCGGCTGCCGAGTCCCCAAGCATTTTCGCCATTCTCGCGGCGGCAGATCCGCAGGCTCTCGAGGATGAGCAACTTGCATCACGTGTGCTTGTCAGCGCGCTCGTTTACGGTAACCCAACCCTCGTCAGTCGCGTTCTCGAAATGGGTGCGGATCCAAATGGCAGGAGTACATCCGGCAGGCCTGTCATTCTAGCGGCGTTCGGCAATCAGAACGATGATCCCCGTGTGGGAGAGCTGCACTGGGGCATCATGAAGCGGGCAGGTGCGGATGAATCTGCCGCAGTCTGTTCTCTTTCGTTGGAAGAGACTGAAGCTGTTCTCGCCAAAGACCGGAGCTGGATTAGAGAAAAGATCAATGCGATAAGGCCGGCCTGCAACTGATAGAGGCTCAAGAGCTCTAAAGTATATTCTGTGCTTATGGCGCTAGGCAGTGATCTTCCCCCCAAAAAGGTAGCCATCACAAGAGAGACTTTTCCCATTAGGATTGACCCAGGGAGGTCTCAAGATGAAAGGCAAACGGTATTCGGAAGAACAGATCATCGGCATCCTCAAGGAGCATGAGGCCGGGATGT
>JBCBZV010000032.1:0-36994 GCA_039815155.1 Pseudomonadota bacterium | reverse complement strand
GGTCTATCCAAAAGTAAGAGTTCGCGAGCTTCGACATGGCTTCGAACGGCAGTTGTCACGCAAGAACGGGTGAAACTTTATGGCGACGATCTTGAGTAAGGCGCTGCTTGAGCAGACGCTGACAGAACTGACAGGGTGGGAACTGCGTGAAGGTAAACTCCACCAGAATTTCCAGTTTAAAAACTTCGTAGAAGCCTTCGGCTTTATGACAAAGGTGGCGCTAGCGGCCGAGCGCTTGAATCACCACCCGGAATGGATGAATGTCTACAATCGAGTGGACGTATGGCTAACGACGCACGACGCCGGCGGCATCACTGAGCTGGACGTAAAGCTTGCGCGGGAGATAAGCGAGCTCCAATAGCTCGCTCGACCTGTGACTCTAGCCTTCGCAAAGAGAGGGTCCGCAACGAGAGCATCCTCAAAAATAGCCTCCCCAAAGACAGCGTCCGCAATGCGCGTTACCAAGCAAGGCCATAGTCGTCCCCATAGTCGCTTGCCCCGCCCTGAAAGGTTCCCTGATCTGGGTCAATAAGGATCGCTGTGATTGGGCTATAGGTTCGCTCGACAACTTCTACTCGGTAACCCATTGTTTTCAATCGATCTCGGGTGTAAGGGGGAATTTGATCGGTGAGTTGGAGTCGGCCGGGCTCGCTGGTGTGCGCCCCAAAGGAGCTTTGCATCTGATAGCTAGTAATGTTGTGCGCCTCAGCCGCTTGCTGAACGTTCATATCAAACTCCACGACATTGAGAAAAAACTGCAGTAGGTTTTGATCCTGCGAATCACCGCCCTGAACGGAAAAGGCCATGATGGGCTTACCGTCACGCAGTGCCATGCTGGGGGGTCAAGGTGGCACGAGGCCGTTTTCCTGGCGCGACGACGTTATAAGGGTTGAGGCGCTCGTCCAGCACAAAACTCTGCATTCGCTGACTTAAACCGACGCCCGTATCCCCGGCCACGAATGCGGGTATCCATCCCCCGCTGGGAGTGACAGAGATGACCCAGCCATCCGCATCGGCGGCTTGTATTGAGGTCGTGCCGGCAAAAAAGGCTTCATCGGCCGTCATCAGGTTCGCCTGTTGAAATCCTTCCGCACCTTCCGCGTCGGCTTTTGGTGGGATCGGCGACCAGTTCTTCAGCAATTCCGGGAACGGATGACGGCCCTTTTGAAATCGGTAGGGATTGCCCGGACTCGCCTCTGGATCATTTCGCCGTGGGTCGATCAGCTTTCTTCGCTCGGCGGCGTAGCGCTTAGAAAGAAGTCCCGCTACCGGTTCTTCCGGCGGTGAGTAGGGGTCACCGTAATAGAAGTCGCGATCAGCAAACGCAAGATTCATGGTCTGATAAAGCGTGTGGATGTAGTTAGCGCTGTTGTAACCCATGGCCTGCAGGTCGAAGCCTTCTAGAATGTTCAGTGCCTGAAGCATCGCCGGACCCTGAACCCAGGTGGTCAGCTTGTAAACGTCGATGCCCTTGTACTGGGTGCTGACCGGCTCCTCGATATGGACCTGCCAGTTGGCGAGGTCTTCTTTGGTAAACAAGCCTCCGTGCTCCCGAGACGCACGGACAATTTCTGCGGCGATATCACCGCGATAAAAGCGCTCATAGGCCGCGTAGATGGCTTCCTTGCGAGACTTACCTGCGGCGAGAGCTTGCGCTTCCGTCTCGATGAGCTTTTTCAGCGTTTCTGCAAGGTCGCCTTGCTTAAAGAGTTCGCCGCCCACCGGCGCTGCCCTTTTGCTTGGATCGTCTGGGTCGAGGTGCGGGAGAAATACCCGCGTTGAATCGGGCCACTGGCTGATAATGTCTCTGCGACGTTCAATGTTGTCTGCCTGAGACTTTTCGATGGGGTAGCCCTCTGCCATCTGTAGCGACGGCTCTAGCACTTCTTTCAGGCTGAGCCGGCCATATTCCGCAAGCATCACCATTAGGCCACCGGGAGTTCCGGGTGTGACCGCAGCCAAGGGGCCATACTCAGGCGGGTACAGCATGCCCTGCTCTCGAAAGTACTCTGCGGTGGCACCGCTCGGCGCGACGCCCAAGGCATTAATGCCGATAACCTTCTTCTGCTGTGGGTGGTAGATTAGCGCCTGTGTCTCGCCGCCCCAGCTCAGCACGTCCCACATTGTGGAAGTCGCGCCGAGCATCGCGCAGGCCGCATCGATAGCATTTCCGCCCTTTGCGAACATGAGAGCGCCGGCGCTCGCGGCCAGCGGTTTGCCCGTAATCGCTGCCCAGTGCCTCCCGTGGAGAATCGGCTTCGCGGTGTCTTGTGCGCCAGCGATAGGAGCCCCGACGGCTGTGATAAGCAGCAAAAGCAATGACGAAGTGCGTGTTGTGAACAGGTGTCTCATCCGATCAAAGGTGGCGGTCATTTCGGTCCTCTTGCGGGGGCGGTCAGGTGTTCCTAGTATCGCTTTATGGGCCAAGAAAACCAGAGTCCCGTGCGCAAGATTCTTCACATTGACATGGATGCGTTCTATGCGAGTGTGGAGCAGCGCGATAACCCGGACTTGCGCGGTGTACCTCTCGCTGTTGGCGGGTCGGCAAAGCGCGGGGTTGTCGCCGCTGCGAGTTATGAGGCAAGGCGCTACGGCGTAAAGTCCGCAATGCCTGGCGCGGTCGCGCGCCGGCGTTGTCCCGATTTGGTGTTTGTTTCACCGCGCTTTGATGTTTACCGGGATGTTTCCCGTTCTCTGCATTCGATTTTTGCCCGCTTTAGTAACACTATCGAACCTCTGGCTCTGGATGAAGCTTATCTGGATGTAAGCGATGACATTTCCAATTCCGGGAGCGCTACTTCGACCGCTGAGCAGATACGAGTAGCAATTCGTGAGGAGCTTGCACTGACTGCAAGTGCCGGTGTTAGCTACAACAAATTTCTGGCCAAAATTGCCTCGGATCAAAATAAACCCAATGGGATTTTCGTTATCCGTCCGCAAGAAGGCCCCGATTTCGTCGCTGGATTGCCTATTCGACGCTTTCACGGGGTAGGGCCGAGAACGGCCGAGAAAATGGCGGGCCTCGCCATACAAACGGGCGCGGATTTGCGTGCGCGCCCCTTGGAAGAATTAGAACAGTACTTCGGCAAGATGGCGCACTATCTTTATCGCGCGGCGCGAGGGATCGATGATCGGCCGGTAAAGGCTCACCGGGAACGCAAATCAATTGGGGCGGAGCGTACCTACTCGGACGATTTACATACGGAAAAGGATCTACTCGCCGCGCTAGACGAAATCGCTTATACGGTCTGGCGGCGCGTCGAGCAAAACGATGCGGCGGGTAGAACGATTACACTCAAACTTCGCTACCGGGATTTTCATCAGCTTACCCGGGCGCACTCGGACGCACGGCCAATCGACAGTGAAGAAAGATTCCGTTTCCTCGGCCGCCAATTGCTAGAACGTCTGCTGCCCGTTGACAGAGGCGTCCGCCTGCTTGGTCTGACCCTATCGAACCTTTCTATAGAGAAAGAAGACTCATCTTCGCTGGACAATGCACTCAAAGTAGAAGAACGGGCCCCGGTTCAAGAGGCGTTGCTGTTCTAATGGGTGAAGGATTCGGTGCGTTCAGATCGGAGCGGGAACGCGTTTCACTAGAGCTTTGCGCTACCTGTGGTCGCGCAACTCGTCTTACCTTTCACCATCTAATTCCCAAAAAAATGCACAGACGTCAATATTTTCGCAAGCACTTCTCGAAGGAGAAGTTGAATCTAGGCGTTCGCGTATGCCGTCCCTGCCACACGGGTATTCACAAGGCATTTGACGAAATGACCTTGGCAAAAAATTACAATACGCTTGAGAAATTGCTTGCTGAGGAATCGCTGGCTCGCCACTTTGCCTGGGTTAGAAAACAAAAAGTCGCAAACCCAAAGCTCAAGAGTTAGCTTGTTCAGCACTCTATCGCAGCTGTGCTTCTGTTGATCGCATCACGGTTGATCGAGACAGCTTATTGCTGCTATCAGGCCTTCAACTGATCTGGAGAAACAACTCATGCCCTGCGCCCCACGACATCTAAGCACCTCTTTGCGGCTGGTCCTGCTTGCCTCGGTCGTCGTAGCTATCCTCACTTCGACGAATGTTTCCCTTGCTGCCGAGACTATCCCCGAGCGATCAGAGGTGCCCGGCAAGTACAAATGGAACTTAAGCTCAATGTACGCCGACTGGGATGCCTGGGAAGCGGATATAGCGCGTCTGCCCGAGCTGACAGATGAGGTCATCGCGTATAAGGGTCGTTTATCTGAGAGTGGTGCGACGCTGTTCGCTGCGCTTAAAGCGGAGGAGCGTGCAGCCACGGTGCTGGGCAACCTCTATGTTTTCGCCGGGCTAAGTTCCTTCGAGGATCAACGCGACAGTGAAAATGGGGGTCGTTTTTCTAGATCTCGCGCTTTGTCCGCTAGCTACAACGAGCAAACCGCTTTCTTTTCTCCTGAGCTACTGGCGATCGACCCACAACGATTGGAGGCGATGATCGAGCAGGCACCGGAGCTTGCCGTTTACCGCCACTTCTTTGCAGATGCTTCTCGAATGCGGGACTACACCCTGTCAGAGAGAGAAGAGCAACTGCTGGCGATGGCGGCCGATCCACTGGCCAAGTTCAGTAATGTTTTTTCTTCTTTAAATAACGCAGATCTCAGCTTCGGTACGGTAGTAAACGAAACGGGTGAGACGGTCGATTTGACCAAATCAAGCTATGGAGCGTTTCTCAGTTCGGAAGATCGGCGTCTGCGGAAGGACGCGTGGATTGGGTTGTTCACCGAGTATGAACGGCTTGGTAACACTTTGGCAGCCAACTACGAAGGGCACGTCAAAGCGCAAATCTTTGAGGCCAAAGCACGCGGCTTCGATTCGGCACTGCATGCGGCGACCTATTCATCGGCGATTCCGATGGAAGTGTACCTAAATCTGGTAGAGGCGGTTAAAGAAGGCGCCGAGCCGTTGCAGCGTTATTTGAAACTGCGGCAGCAAAAATTGGGTGTCGAACAGCTGGAGATATGGGACCTATATGCGCCCTTGGTAGAGCCTGCCTATAAAGATCTCAGCTTTGAGGAAGCAAAAGTTATTGTTGCTGATGCACTTGCGCCTATGGGCGACGAGTATCTCGAGCTCTACTGGTTGGGTTTTGACGATGGCTGGGTAGACGCCTACGAAAACCTTGGAAAACGCGGTGGCGCCTACTCTTGGGGCACTTACACCTCCAAGCCCTACCTGTCGATGAACTATCAGGGCACGCTAGGAGACGTATCCACACTCGCGCACGAGTATGGCCACTCAATCCACTCCTTTATGACCCGCGCCGCACAGCCGCAGGTGTATGGGTACTACACGACCTTCGTGGCCGAAGTGGCTTCTATGACCAACGAGGCACTGCTGTTTCAAAAGATGCTTGCGGAGGCCGAGGATCCGCTTGAAAAAGTTTTCTTGCTGCAAACGTATCTCGATCAATTTCGAGGTGGTTTCTATCGACAGGCGTCCTTCGCTGATTTTGAGATGCGAGCTCATGCGGCTGTCGAGTCGGGCGAGGCGCTGACCAAAGACTCCGTGAACCAAATGTACGCGGACGTTTATAAAGACTTTTACGGTGACGCGGTAAACATTCATCCATTGAACGCGAGTGAATGGAGCCGAATTCCCCACTTTATGCGCACCGATAACTTTTACGTCTACCAGTACGCCACTTCCTTTGTCGCGGCAACGGCGCTTGCGGAGAGTATTAGGCGGGAGGGCGAACCGGCCCGGGATCGATTCATTAATATGCTCAAGAGCGGCTCGAATGACTACGCTATCGAACTCCTAAAAAAGGCCGGTGTAGACATGACTACCCCAGAGCCGGTCTACGCGACCATAGAAGTCTTCGATGAAATGGTCAGCGAGTTGGCCCAAGCCCTCGCGGAGCTTGAATAGTCACAATTTTTTACTGACTCAAAGGTGCGTACCTGACCGAAACCGGTAAGCGCCTAGTCTATAATCCGCCACCAATATTCCGGGTGGCACTTATGACCGACGACAAAACAAGGCAGGCGGCGAGAGACGCGGCGCTTGCGTATCACGAGTTTCCGAAGCCGGGAAAGCTTGAGATCCGGGCGACCAAGCCCCTGGCAAACGGTCGCGATCTTGCCCGCGCCTACTCACCGGGAGTGGCAGAGGCGAGCTTGGAAATTGGCAAAGATCCGGCCAAGGCCGCCCAATACACCGCCCGGGGCAACCTCGTTGCGGTCGTCAGTAACGGTAGCGCGGTACTCGGGCTCGGTAACATCGGCGGTTTAGCGGCAAAGCCGGTAATGGAGGGCAAGGCCGTACTGTTTAAAAACTTCGCCGGTATAGACTGCTTCGATATTGAGCTCAATGAGTCGGATCCGGAGAAGCTCGCCGACATCGTATGCGCGATGGAGCCAACCTTTGGAGCGATCAATCTAGAAGATATAAAGGCGCCGGATTGTTTCATCGTGGAACAGCGATGCCGGGAACGAATGAACATTCCCGTATTTCACGATGATCAGCACGGGACTGCCATCGTGGTAGGAGCGGCCCTCCAAAACGCTTTGTTACTCACCGCCAAGGCGTTTTCTGACATCAAAATCGTATCCACCGGCGGCGGCGCTGCCGGTATCGCCTGCCTCAACATGCTTTTGAAACTCGGCGTGAAGCGGGAAAACGTTTGGCTATGCGACTTGCATGGGTTGGTATATCGCGGTCGAGAAGAGGATATGAATCCACAAAAGGCCGCCTTTGCCCAAGAGAGCGAACTTCGATCGCTGGATGATGTTATCGCTGGAGCGGACTTCTTTCTCGGTCTGAGCGGGCCGGAGGTACTGACTCAGGAGCACGTCAGGGCCATGGCCGCGCGCCCGATCATTTTCGCTTTAGCGAATCCGGTGCCAGAGATCTTGCCGGATCTCGTGCGAGAGGTTTCGCCCGACGCGATCATCGCAACCGGGCGCTCCGATTATGCGAACCAGGTCAACAACGTCCTGTGTTTTCCCTTTATTTTTCGTGGCGCGCTTGATGTAGGTGCTACGGAAATCAACGACGAGATGCAGCTTGCCTGCATCGATGGCATCGCGGCGCTCGCCCGAGCAACCACCAGTGCAGAAGCCGCCGACGCCTACCAGGGTGAGCAGCTCGTATTCGGTCCCGATTACCTGATTCCAAAGCCCTTCGATCCGCGCTTAACCGGTGAAGTGGCCACTGCGGTTGCTCGAGCCGCGATGGAAACGAAGGTGGCTACGCGCCCGGTGGAAGACTTCGATGCTTACCGGGAGCGGCTGGACAGTTCCGTGTTCCGTTCGGCTCTATTAATGCGACCGGTATTCGCTGCGGCGGCGCGTTCCCAGCGCCGAATCGTTTTTGCCGAGGGTGAAGACGAGCGGGTGCTGCGTGCGGCGCAGGCGGTTTTGGAAGAGATGAACGATCTTCCGATTTTGGTGGGTCGGCCGGAAATCATCGCGCGGCGCTGTGAGCGCGCCGGCCTAAGCTTCGAGCCGGGGGTAGATTGCGAGATCGTCAATCCGGAGGACGACCCTCGCCACAGAAAGTACTGGGAGGCCTATCTTCATTTAATGGCCAGAAAAGGAGTGACTCCGGATCTGGCGAAGGTGATTATGCGGACGAACACGACCGCAATCGCCGCAATTATGGTGTATTGCGGTGACGCGGACAGCATGGTCTGCGGTTCCTTCGGTCAGTATTTGTGGCACTTGAATTACGTGGACCAAATTTTAGCCAGGGACGGATACGAGCCGCGCGGCGCGCTGTCCTTGATGATTCTTGAGGATGGCCCATTGTTCATTGCTGATACACACGTTCACCCGGAACCTACCCCAGAGCAGATTGCGGACTCGGTGATGGCGGCGGCTAACCATGTGCGGCGCTTTGGTTTAAAACCGAATATCGCCTTGTGCTCACACTCCCAGTTCGGAAATCTCGATATCGACAGCGGACGGCGTGTGCGCGCGGCCCTCGCCATCCTCGAGGAACGTGCGCCCGATTTCGTCTATGAGGGAGAAATGCACACTGACTCTGCCTTGGACCCGGAGTTACGCGCTCGCACATTCCCGCACTCGCGCTTGGAAGGTCCGGCCAACGTGCTTGTGTTTGCCTATGGTGATGCGGCTTCCGGTGTACGAAATATCCTGAAAATGCGCGCTGGCGCCCTCGAGGTTGGCCCAATTTTAATGGGCATGGGGAATCGCGCGCATATCGTCACTCCCTCGATCACAACTAGAGGCTTGTTGAATATTTCTGCGCTGGCGGGAACGGACGTGGCACACTATTCTGGATAGGTAGTTTTCCATCAGTCTCGCAAAAGCCGTTTAATAGAAGCTTGGGGACGGTAACGGCGAGGAACCAGGAATGAAGTCAGGCGAGCGCGCCGCTGACGCGGCGGCGACCTCTGAAACCGCGGCCGACTCCGCTACGGAGTTGGCAGCGACCCCGGGGCGCGTTCCCGGAGACCTAGAGCAGCACACCGAGAGTTACCGCTCGCTGCGATCCAACGTCAGCTTGCTCGGTAGCTTGCTGGGTGAAGTGATGGCCGCCGATCGCGGTGATGATTTCCTTGCGCGCGTGGAAAAGGTCCGACTGCTTTCGAAGGGCGCCAGCGCCGGCCGCGAAGGCAGCTGGACCGAACTCGAAGCCATGTTGAGCGCTCTCCCTTCGGAGGAACTCACCCCTATCGCAAGAGCTTTCTCGCAGTTTTTGAATCTCGCCAATATCGCCGAGCAGCATCACAGCTTGTCCAGAGAAATGGATAAGAGCAATTCGGCAAGTCGCGCTTTGCGTGAAACCCTGCTTCTCCTAGAAGCGCACGGGCTCGATGAGCAGGGTATTTTCGATGCGGTATCGAACCTCCAGGTAGAGCTGGTGCTGACCGCTCACCCAACGGAAATAACTCGCCGCTCTCTCATCCACAAGCACGAAGCCGTTGCCGACTGTCTAGCAAAACTCGAGAACCCGGCGCTCACAGATTTTGATCGGCGTGAGACGCAGCGCCGTTTGCGCGAGTGGATTAGCCAACTGTGGCACACGCAGGAGTTCCGTCAGGAACGACCGACGCCGGTCGATGAAGCTCGCTGGGGTCTAGCGGTAGTAGAAAACTCACTTTGGAAAGCACTGCCAGACTTTTTGCGCAGGCTGGATGGGGCGCTTCAGCACGTGACCGGTAAGCGGCTGCCGCTTGATGCAGCGCCCATTCAGTTTTCATCTTGGATGGGTGGCGACCGCGACGGCAATCCCTTTGTAACCGCTGCTGTAACCGCAGAAGTGCTGTTGCTTGGTCGTTGGCAGGCGGCGGCGCTCTATGAGCAATCTCTAGATCAGCTGGTGCAGGAGTTGTCGATGAGTGCGGCGAGTGACGCCCTGCTGCAGATCACCAACCAGCATCGCGAGCCCTACCGAAAGGCGCTAGGTCAGCTGCGGGAACGGGTGCGTAAGGAAAAACAGCTCATAGAAGTTGCCCTGCTCAGTGACGACAAAAGCCACGACGAGCCTGCCTATGACACCGCCGCGCTTGGGGAAACGTTGACGCTTTGCTACGAGTCGCTGTGTGATTGCGGCATGCAGGGAATAGCCGACGGTGGTTTACTCGACCTGCTGCGCCAGGTTCGCTGCTTTGGAGCAAATCTGTTACGGCTCGATATACGCCAGCACTCGGAACGACACACGCAGGCGCTGGCCGAAGTCACCCAATGGCTGGGGCTCGGCGACTACGCGGACTGGAGTGAGGAAGAGCGCCAGCGATGGCTGCGAGAGGAACTTGCGAACCCGCGTCCGCTCATACCGCTTAACTGGTCAGCGAGCGATGACACGCAGGAGGTCTTGGCGACTTGCCGCTTAGTCGCAGCACAACCCGCCGGAAGCCTCGCTTGCTACATCATTTCCATGGCGCGCCAAGTGTCCGATATGTTGGCGGTACGTCTGTTGCTAAAAATGTCTGGCGGAGCCGCCGAGCTGCCCGTCGTGCCACTTTTCGAGACGCTGGACGACCTAGACAGGGCTCCCTCGGTAATTGCGGACTACTTATCCTATGAGGCGAACACCGGAAGCGTGCCCGAGCAGTTGATGGTGATGATCGGCTACTCCGATTCCGCAAAAGACGCGGGTATTCTTGCCGCCGGTTGGGCCCAGTACCGGGCACAGGAAGCGCTCGGCCGTGTATGCGCCGAGCATAAGGTGCGCCTGCAACTCTTCCACGGTCGTGGAGGCACGATCGGCCGTGGTGGCGCCCCGGCGCGTGCTGCGCTCCTCAGTCAACCTCCGGGAACACTCGAGGGCGGCTTTCGGGTGACGGAACAGGGCGAAATGATACGCATCAAACTGGGCATGACCGGGCTGGCGGTTAAGACCCTGGCCCTCTACGCCAGTGCGGTGCTGGAAGCTCAGTCCGTTCGTCCGCCGAATCCGACCAAGGAGTGGCGCTCTCTGATGGACCGCGTCGCCGATAAAGCCTGCGTATCCTATCGTTCGGTAGTGCGCGATACGCCGGAATTTATTGAATATTTCCGCCAGGCAACCCCGGAAGGTGAACTCGGTGATCTGCCGCTGGCATCAAGACCCACTCGCCGTAAAGTCGGTGGTGGAATTGAGTCGCTCCGAGCTATTCCTTGGATCATGTCCTGGATGCAAACCCGTCTGATGCTGCCGTCCTGGCTTGGCGCAGGTGCCGCTCTCGCCGAGGAGCTCGATTTTTCGAATAGCGATGGAGGACCTACTGAGAGCGACCAGGAGAGCCGTTACGATGCCACTAGTAAAGAGCTGATTGCGGAGATGGTACGGTCCTGGCCGTTTTTTGAGACACGCCTTTCTATGCTGGAGATGGTTTATAGCAAAACTGAACCGCGTATCTCTCTCCACTATGACAGTAAGCTGGTCGACCAGGAGCTGCTGCCCATTGGCGACGGCCTGCGCAAGCAGTTTGAGCACGATAAGGCCGTGATTTTGAAGTTGCTCGGGCAAAGACAACTGCTGGAGGCATCTCATTGGGCCCGCGAGTCGCTGACCCTGAGGAACGTTTACACGGACCCACTAAACCTATTGCAGGCGGAACTGCTAAAACGCTACCGCAAGGGTCAAAAACACAGCCCTAAGGGCGAAGCGAACGAGGCGACGCAGGAAGCGAAGACCGCTCTGCTGATCAGCATAGCGGGCGTTGCAGCGGGTATGCGCAACACGGGCTAAAACTTCGTGCGCAGGGACCGTTCTGGCAAAAAGCGGCGCATTAAACGATCGTCAATAGGCGATCGTTCGGACGACCCAGTACAGCTTTGCGGCCGTTGACACCGATAGGTCTTTGAATCAGTTTTGGCTCCTCAGCCATGGCTGCAAACACCTCGTCGTCGGAGGCTGCGTCGGCAAGTCCAAATTTCTCAGCGTCTTTCTCCCGCAAAAACTCCCGCGGGCTGACCTTACCCATCTTCTTGGCGATGTCACGCAGCTCCTCCTCGCTCAGCCGTTCGGTCTTGCTCATGTATTTTCGAACTTCCGGCTCGATGCCGTTTGCCTCCAACAGAGCGAGTCCTTTTTTAGATGAGCCGCAGCCCGTGTGGTGAATAAGTACATAACCCATCGTAGATTCCTTGTTTGCCTTTGGCATAGACGGCTGGAGGCTTCCGTTGAGTTACGTTGAGAACGCGATGAGTGGTTCATGGCCTGACGAAGAAATTCGCAGCCTCCGACTAAATCGAGCTCCATCCGCGGAGCGCCGCCCGCTGATGGAAGAACCAGCGGTTTAGGAACAGCGCGAGCGAGACACAAAAGAAAAGTGTAATGGCCATTAGGTGAATATAGTGCAGCGGTGTCCACAGGAATGTGAAGACCGCATAGAGCAATACTCCCGCTACAAGGGCGCTACCGGCAGCCAGCGCGGCCACATTAGAGAAGAGCAGTCCAACGATAAACACAGAGAGTATCGGCATGCTTAGCAGCCCCCACAGCTGCTGGACAAGGTTGATTATGCTGTCCGCACCTGCGTAAACCGGAACTAGCGCGAGCGTTATTAGGACAAACAGAATCGATACCACTAGATTCAACCGGGCTATGTTCGGCTTGTTCTGGATATACGGTTCGTGCAGGTCTACAACGTATAGCGTCACCGCTGAATTTAAGTTGCTGTTAAAAGTGGTCAGCACCGCAGCCACCATCATTGCCGCGAAGGCACCGGATAACCAATCTGGCAGCAACTCAGCTACCATTCGTCCGAAGGTTGCGTCGCCAAGATCACCGAAAAGTTTGTAGGCACAAATACCGGGTATCACGATAATTGCTGGAACGATCAGTAAGCGGATACCCGCAGCTGCAAGCACTCCGCGTTGTGCCTCGCGAACGTTTGGGGCTGCCATCGCCCGCTGCGTGATGGTTTGATTCGTGCTCCAATAGAATATCTGAATAAAAATCATCCCGGTGAGCAGCGTGGTCCAAGGTATTGCCGAGTCCGCATCGCCAAGCAGTGTGATGCGATCTGCTGGGATGCCCGAGAAGTCAAAGTCAATTGCCTTTAGCGACAGCCAGACGACGAGAAGGCTTAGTCCGAGGAGGCCGATTCCACTGATTGAGTCGGACACAGCGACTGCCCGTAAGCCACCAAAAATTGCGTAGGAAGAACCAAGAAGAGCCAGCGCTAGCGCCAGGGTAAAGATGGAGAGATCGAGGCCGAACATCGATTTCAAGAACAGCGATCCGGTGTACAAATTCACTGGACAAAAGAGCAGCACGTTGCCGGCGATGAACATTACCGATACCGCTGCGCGGAGACCTTTAGCGCCATAGCGTCGCTCCAGTAGTTCGGTAGTCGTTGTACAGTTGTTGCGGTAGTAGATCGGCACAAATACGAAGGCAAGAATTAACAAGCCAACAACGGCAGCAAGTTCCCACCAGGCCATGAGCAGCATCTGATTGCCGTTCATACCTACGAGCTGATCGGTGCTCAGATTAGTAAGGGTGATCGAGCCGGCGACGAAATACCAAGCAAGACTACGTCCCGCCAGAAAGTACTCCGCGTTCTCTGTTCCTGCACCGTCAGCACTTGCGGATCGCTCCTGATCTTGCACCATGCGCCGGCAAATGCGGAAGGTGAGCCATGCAATTGCCGCCGTCAGGACAACGAATACGGCGATTTGAATGTTCATTGAGCGTCTCTTAGCCGCGCGGCGGCGTCTTCCGGGCTTAGGTCTCGCTGTGCTTCGCCGAGCATTTCAAACCCCACCATGTGCTTTCTAACGGTCGCGGAGCGCAATAGTGGGGGGTAGAAGTGGGCGTGCAGTTGCCAATGGCTACCGGTGACGGACGATGGTTTTCCATGCCAGCCCATCGAGTACGGAAAGGTGGTGGCGAATAGAGCGTCGTAGCAGCGAATCAAGCGTCTGAGTGCATCGCATAGGGAACGGCGTTGTGTTTGTTCTAGTTCCGGCAAGTGCTCAACGGAAAAGCGCGGGAGGAGCAAGGTTTCAAATGGCCAACTGGCCCACCAGGGAACCAGCGCAAGCCAATCATCGTTTTCAACAACAATCCGCTCCCCCGCATCCAGTTCCTGCCTTACATAGTGCAATAGCAGTTTTTCTCCGTATTTCGCGAGGTAAGCGGCTTGCTGTTTGCATTCGAGCTCCACTTCGCTCGGCACCTGATCTAAAGCCCAAACTTGTCCGTGGGGATGTGGATTGGAGCATCCCATTGTCTCACCGCGATTTTCAAAAACCTGAACATGCTCAAAGTGCGCACTCAGTTCAGCGACTTGCTGAGACCAGGTGTCGACAACGGCGAACAGTTCCCCATCATTTAGCGATCCCATCGTTTTGCTGTGGTCCGGGCTGTAACAAATAACGCGACAGCATCCGTGAGTTTCTCTGCTTTGTAGTAACGAAGCGTCTGGTGTCGCGTTGGCTGCGCTTTCATCCTGCTGCGCAAGCAGCGCAGGGTAGTCGTTGTCGAAGACGTAAACGCCCTGGTAGTTAGGATTTCTAGAACCGGCCGCTCGTTCATTGCCCGGGCAGAGATAGCAGTTTGGATCGTATGAGGGTTGTTCCGCGGCTGTGCTCTCTTGCTGGCCCTGCCACGGTCTCTTGTTGCGCTGCGGTGAGACAAGCACCCAGCGATCGGTAAGCGGGTTGTAGCGTCGATGGGGGCGTATGTTGGCGGGCATATCAGCTTGCAAGTCGAGTTGAGAGCGCTGCATGTCGCTTATCGCGCCCTATTACAGTGGAGGAGATCAGAAACTGGGGCCGACGTTTGCTTATCTATCATGGGGCCACACTGGCACAAGTTACGCCCGCCGGATTCAACGCTCTTGCACCTTCAGCCGAACTCACCCAGCGCAGCTTTGCTCCCGCATTAATCGTGGGCAGCTTCTCGCTCAGATCTGATTCGAATACTTGCCTCTTCTCTCGCTCCACGAGGGCGACAACCGAACCGCCAAAGCCGCCACCTGTCATACGTGCTCCAATAGCCCCAAGCTCCATCGCGAGCGCCACTAGCTGGTCCACCTCGGGACAGCTAACTTCGAAATCTTTGCTCAGCGAGCGATGACTCGCCCTCATAATCTCGGCGATGCCTGCAAGGTCGCTATCCGCAAACGCTTCAGCCAGCGCAACCACTCGGGCGCTTTCACTGAGCACATGCCTTGCCCGGCGAGCGAGTAGCGGGTCGTCGATAACGCTAAGCTCTTCGAACGTACTTGTTACCAGGGGCTTGCCCACAATATCCGTCGCTGCGGTCACCTGTTCTCGTCTCTGCGCATAACTACCGTCGGCGAGCGCATGGCGAACGCCCGAGTCGATCACGGCCACGGCGATGCCTGCCGGGAGCGCTACGGTTACGCTCCGCTCTGTTGCGCAATCTAAGATCATCGCTTGACTCTGAATACCAAAGGTCACTGCGTGTTGGTCCAGGATGCCGCAAGGTACTCCCGCGTGAGTGCTCTCAGCCCGCTGGCAAAGCAGGACTCGTTCGTGGGCATCGATGGAAAATTCACAAACCTGTTCGATCAGCATCGCCATGGCAAGCTCCAGGGAGGCGCTACTGGACAGGCCGGAACCGAGAGGTAAATCGCCGGAGACGCGAATACGCAGAGACGGCAGCGAAGCACCACGAAGCTTATATCCGGCGAGAACACCCCGCAGATAGTCCGCCCAATCGCCATTGGGAGCGAAGTCGTCTAACGGTATTTGAACCTCGTCGCCCTGGGAGCTGATCACGGTAAGCACGCCGGGTAAGCCATCGCGACCGGCACATAGAACGGTATGCAGATCCACCGCCATCGGTAAGCAAAGGCCGCCTGCATAATCCGTGTGGTCCCCCATTAGGTTTACGCGCCCAGGCGCTAGCGCGAGAAACTCTAGGGGACAGTTCGCCCAGGCTGAAAATTCCTCGCAAGACCGGAGAAGCAGTGCTTGAAGAGAATCAGTCACTGCTAGCCTGCACTGCAGAGGTATCCCATACGACATAGGCGCCTTGTTCTAGGCGCTCATCACCGAGTAAGCGCTTCCCCACTTCCGGTTGGTAGCTGCGAGGCTCTGGCGAAGAGTTCATTGCAAAGAGTAGCGAGCCGCGCCGCCGAAGGCGAAGTCCCTCTGGGAGGCGAGTGGTAGCGAGCTTACACTCTCCTGCGACCGTCTCGACGATAGAAACCAGCAGCTCTTGATCGGGGAAACCGTTTAAGTAGTGGTATTGATCTTGAGAGAACCAGAATTCCATAGCGTCATCGCACCGCAGTCTTGCACACAGCGCCGATTGGGTTAGCTCATACCAGCGTGAGATCGAGCCCGAGAAAGACCGGTCAGCTATCGAGCGTGTCGCTCCTCGCCGCATGCTGTCGACCGCGACGACTTGCAGCGGTAAGAGCTTTTGTAAGCTCCCGGGTGCCAAGTCCCTCGGCAGGGCACCATCTTCGTCTCGCGAAGCGCTGCGAGGGCCAAAAACGGCGGCCGCACCGGAGTCCTGGAGCCGACCAACCCAGCGATCGGACACAAAAATAGTGCCCGGAACGAGCACCAACCGATAGCCGTCCAGCGCGCTGCTTTCGCTCACAATGTCGATGTCGAGTCCTAATTGACGTGCTGTTGAGTAAAAGTGAAAAGCCCATTCCAAATGCCAGCAGCCTGGCGCATGAGCCTGAATTTCACTAGACCAGCAGGAGGGGTAGTCAAACAGCAATGCTACCGGGGCTTGAGTTGCCGGTTCTTCGGGCAGCTGATCAAGCGCTCTACGGAACGTTTCAGCCTGTTGCCAAGCGGGCGCTGGCTGGCCGTTGGCGAGGCGCAAGGCCGCGTGCATTTGCTCTTGGGCGCGTGGGAATTGTTGGAAGCGGAAAAAGCTTACCAGCTCAGCGCCGTGAGCTACCGCTTCCATCGCCCAAAACGCGGGCGCGTCCTCCAAGGGTAGCGCGTTGGATTGAGCCCAATTGACCGGTCCCGGTTGCTGCTCCATGACCCCAAAGTGGCCGCCGCCGACAGCGCGGTATAGATCGTGATGAAACGCAGCCCAGTCCGGATGACCAATGCGGCGGTATCGAAGTTTTTCCTCCTCCGAGAACCAGCTCTGATCTAAGAAACCCAAGGGATAGCTATCCCAGGTTGCGATGTCTAGATCCTCGCCCACAGCAAAGTGATCGAACTCGGTGAAATTCCCCATAAAATTATGCGTGACCCAGGGCTGATCATGGCCCGGAGTCTGCTGTACCCGGTCTCTGCTCTGAACGTCTTCGGTTGTGCGCAATAGGCTTACCTGTTGTCGGTTGAAAGCAAGCACCTGATCGGAGGCGAACCGGTAGAAATCTAGCCAATGTGCTGGGTTAGCCTCCGTGACAGTTTGATTCGGCAGTTCGATGTCTTCGAAGGCTGCGTACTCTTGGCTCCAAAATACCGTTCCCCAATGGCGATTGAGCGCATCGCAGCTTCCGTACTTGTTGGCGAGCCAGTGTCGAAACTCAATTAGGTCATCGCGACTGTAGCTGCGGGTCGTTTCGTGACACCCGTATTCGTTATCCAGTTGCCAACCCACCACAGCAGGATGTTGCCGATAGCGATCTATCACTGCGGAACTAATGCGTGAGGCTTCCGCTCGGTAGCGCTCGCAGCTAAATCGGTAATGACGCCGAGAGCCGAAATCCCGTTGCTTACCGTCGCTGGCTGTAGGGAGAATCTCCGGATATTGCGCCACCAACCAGCGCGGAGGGCAGGCCGTTGGCGTACACATAACGATATTCAAACCAGCGCCCGCTAGCGTCTCGATTGCTTCGTTTAACCAGTCCCAGTGAAAGACGCCCGCGGCCGGTTCGATGCGCGACCAGGCGAATTCTGCAATGCGAACAAGGTCGATACCCAGGTCCGCCATTTGCTCGGCTTGCAGTGGCCACTGTTCTTGCGGCCAGTGCTCCGGGTAGTAGCAGACACCTAGCGCAGCCAAGCGATTGCTTCGGCGCGCGGTCACGGACACTTTTTTCTGTGCGGAAGCCATCAGCTCTGCTAAGACTTGCTTATCGTTATTGGTAAGAACCAGGAGTGTAAACTGCTTCTATGAATGTGTCCTCGGTGAATGACGCTAGGCTGTTCGGGCTTCGCTCCCGGTTGCAACTAGTACCAATTCGACCAGGCGCGCGGCAGCGGTGATGAAGCGGTGATCTAGTCAAAAATAATGAGATAAGCTTGCAAGCAAACAAAGCTGATTTAACGTCCCTATGAGATGCCCTGTACGACTTACTCAAAGACTTACTAAAAGACTTACCGTAAGAATCCCGGGCTAGAGAACCTATAAAAGGCGCCATGAAAAAAACCTTTCTTGGATTGATTCTGTTGCTCGCGGTGATCGTGGCCGCTCTGCGTTTGGTGCCGGGGGTGCTAGAAGCGTCGATGAATCAGGTTCTGGTGCACGATGCCTATCCGGTCAGCGATGCAGATCGAGAGTTTCATAATTCGCTAATCGTTGCTGACCTGCATGCTGATAGTACGCTATGGAATCGTGATCTGAGAAGCAGAGGTGGCCGTGGTCATGTTGATTTGCCGCGGCTTCGTGAGGGTAATGTAGCGATTCAGAGTTTTACCTTCGTGACCAAAACCCCTGCGGGGATGAACTATGAGACCAACGACTCGGATGCGCGCGACAACATAACTTTGCTCGCGCTGGTGCAGGCCTGGCCCTTCGCGACCTGGGCTAGCCTGACGGAGCGGGCCTTATTCCAGGCTCAAAAACTCACTGCAATTGCCGAATACCATCCACAGGAACTTCGGATCTTGCGCAGTGCGAAAGATGTGCAGGCTTTACTGTCGGCGCGTGCTGAAGGCGCGAAGACGGTGGGGGCGCTGCTCGGCGTAGAGGGCGCGCACGCGCTGGATGGGTCGCTAGCCAACGTCGATCGTTTGCACTCGGCGGGTGTCAGAATGATGGGGCTGCATCATTTTTTTGACAATGCCGTTGGCGGCTCTCTTCACGGAACCGGTAGTGAGGGCTTGTCGGACTTTGGTCGACAAGTGGTGCAGCGTATGGATGAGTTGCGCATGATCATCGACCTTGCTCACTCCTCGGAACAGAGCGTGAGAGATGTGCTTGCTCAAACCGATCGTCCATTGATAGTTAGTCACACTGGATTTCAAGGGCACTGTCCTACACCGAGAAACATTAGCGATAACCTAATGCAGGCGCTGGCCGCTCGCGGGAGTCTTATTGGCGTCGGCTTCTGGGATGCGGCGGTTTGTAAGGTCAGTCCGGAGGGTATCGCCGAGGCAATCGAGTACGGCATTGAGCTTGTGGGTGTCGAGCATGTAGCGCTTGGCTCGGACTACGACGGGTCGACCACCGTGGCCTTCGATGTCAGTGAGCTCGCGGTGCTCACGGCCGCGCTAAGAGCTCGGGGTATTGCGGATGCAGATATCGCTAAGGTTATGGGAGGAAATCAGGCTCGATTTTTGCGAGAGAATCTCTGATCGATGTTTCTTACCTGCTGTTGGCGAGCAATAGGCGGCGAGCTATGCAATTATGCGCTCGCTCGATTGGGGCCTGTTCACGACTTGCGTGGTTGGTGACGGCCCGAGAAAAAATTACGGACTAGGGCAGGTGCTTTTGCCCGCTAGTCTTTGAATATTAAAAAAGGAGATGCCCATGGCTGGCAATGAAGTACTAACGGAACGGGACGGCGCAGTTCTGATCATTACCCTCAATCGACCGGAAGCGAGGAACGCCGCCAACCGAGCTCTCTCCGAAGGTGTTGCTGCGGCGATCGATGAGCTCGAAGCAGATCCGGAGCTTCGCGTAGGTATTTTGACCGGCGCGGGCGGCACTTTTTGCTCCGGTATGGACTTGAAGGCCTTCGTAAGTGGCGAGACACCGCAAGTCAAAGGAAGGGGCTTCGCCGGCTTAACGGAATATCGATCGAGCAAACCGCTTATCGCAGCGGTAGAGGGTTATGCGTTGGCAGGCGGCTTTGAGCTGGCGATTACCTGCGATCTGGTCGTTGCAGCGGAAAACAGCAAGTTCGGGATTCCAGAAGTGAAACGTGGCTTAGCGGCTGCGGCAGGTGGCTTGGTGAAGCTACCGAAACAGATACCATCGCGGATCGCGATGGAACTCGCTCTAACGGGCGAATTCATCTCTGCAGCGCGAGCCTATGAATTGGGCTTGATAAACCGCGTGAGCGAGGCCGGTGAGGCCTTAGCGGGCGCTCAGGAACTCGCTGCATCGATCGCGGCAAACGGCCCACTGGCCGTCGCCGCAAGCTTGCAGGTCGTTGCCGGTGCGCAAGATTGGAGCACCGATGAAATGTTCGCCAAACAGCAGGAGTTGGTGACGCCGGTCTTTACCAGTGAGGATGCCATCGAAGGAGCAACAGCCTTTGCCGAAAAACGCGCGCCGAATTGGAAGGGGAAGTAAAGCTTGAAGATTGATTACGTTTTGGCGAGCTATTTGGCCCTCGTCGGGAAAAACGGTTTAGACTTCTGTGAAAACAGTTAGGGAGCTTACTTTGTTGTGTTCTTTGTTGCGTTCTTTGTCGCATTCGCTTTTGGTTTCCAGCCTAACGTTGATGACCATGGCGACCGCGTCGCCGATTGTCCACTCTGCCGATAACGACATCAACTTTGATGCTTATGAGTATCGCAATGTAGGTCCTGCAAGGGGCGGTCGTGTGACCACGGTTGCCGGCACGCCGAAAGAGCCTGGCACCTTCTACTTTGGAGCCTCCGGTGGCGGTGTTTGGAAGAGCACGGACTACGGTGTGTCCTGGAGCAATGTATCGGACGGTTTTTTCACGACACCGTCGATTGGTGATATTGCCGTGTCTGTCAGCGATCCTAATATTCTCTATGTCGGCACCGGCAGTGATGGGCTGCGTAGCAATGTCATACCCGGAGACGGAATGTACAAGTCCGTCGACGGAGGTGCGAGTTGGAGCAAGCTAGGCCTGGAGGACAGCGGTCACATCGGCGCGGTCGAAATCGATCCGCGCAGTAACAGCGTGGTTTGGGTTGCGGCGATTGGGCAGGCATTCGGTGCGAACGCGACGCGTGGTGTCTACAAAACCGAGGATGGCGGGAAGAGCTGGGCTCGCCCTTTGTATTTGTCCGACACGGTGGGTTTCTCCGATTTGGAACTGCTGCCGCACAATCCCGACGTGGTGTTTGCCAGCGCGTGGAAAGCGGAGCGCAAGCCTTGGACGATCATCAGTGGCGGAACAGCCGATGAAAGCGGCTTGTTTAAGTCCGATGACGGCGGCGAGAGCTGGCGCAAAATCACTAAAGGACTTCCAGAGGCACCGGTCGGCAAGCTCGACATTGCGGTTTCTGCCGCGAACTCCAGTGTGGTGTATCTGCTCGTCGAAGCCCCGGGTGACAAGGGCGGTGTCTACCGCTCGGACGATCAGGGTGAGAGTTTCCGACAGGTCTCTTCAAAAAAGGGATTGCGGACCCGGCCCTTCTACTACACCAATATAGAGGCCGATCCTAACAATGCTGATCGCGTATACGTAATGGCTACCCGTTACTATCGGTCTGAAGATGGGGGAGAGTCTTGGGAGGAACGGGATTCACCGCATGGTGATAACCACGACATGTGGATCAATCCGGACAACTCCCAGCTGTACATTCAAGGTAACGATGGCGGCGCCAATGTCACCCACAACGGTGGTGAAACATGGTCTAGCCAGTTCAATCAGCCGACCACCGAGCTCTATCAGGTAGAAGTCGATGATCAGTATCCCTACTGGCTCTATGGAGGACAGCAGGACAATTTGAGCACGATCGCCGTACCGAGCCGAGCACCCTACCGCGTTCAAAGCCGCGAAAGCTGGCTAATTGAAACCGGTGGCTGTGAGACCGGGCCAGCGGTACCTAAGCCCGGCGATCACAACATTGTCTACGCTAACTGTAAGGGTCGCTTTGGTGTGTTCGATAAGCGAACGGGCACTGAACGGTCTTACTATGTCGGCGCGGCGAATATGTACGGGCAAAACCCAGGCGATCTTCGCTATCGTTTTCAAAGAGTGTCTCCGATTCACGTATCCCCGCATGATCCGACCGTTGTCTATCACGCGTCCCAGTATGTACATCGAACAATTGATGAGGGTAAAAGCTGGGAACAGCTATCCCCAGACTTGACGGCTTTCGAAGCCGACAAACAAGTCATCTCTGGCGCGCCGATTACTCGCGACATTACCGGTGAGGAGTTTTACAGCACCATCTATTCGCTGCGCGAGTCACCGCTTGTTCCAGGTGTGCTTTGGGTGGGTGCGAACGACGGTCCGGTCCACCTTTCTCGCGATGGCGGAGAGAACTGGAAAAACGTTACTCCGCAGGGTTTGGCTAGCGGCGGTCGCGTTGATTCCGTTGAGCCGTCGCCGCACGATCCTGCAAAAGCTTACATCTCCGTTCTTCGCTATCAACTTGGCGATCCCAAGCCCTACATCTATCGAACCTCAAACTATGGTCGAAGCTGGGATTTACTCACCAGCGGCAAGAATGGAATCCCGGGTGACGAACCGATCCGCGTAGTCCGGGAAGACTCGGTTCGCGCCGGATTGCTGTTCGCAGGAACGGATCGCGGTGTGTATGTATCCTTCGACGATGGCGAGCGCTGGTTGCCGCTAAAGTCGAATTTTCCGGTGACTCAAGTTTCCGACCTAAAGATCTTCCGCGATGATCTCGTGCTGTCGACGATGGGCCGAGGGTTTTGGATTCTAGATAAGATCAATGCGCTAAGAGATCCAGCGCTGATAGAAGCGACAGCCGACAATCAGCCATACCTTTTTGAACCCGCTACGACGGTGCGCTACCGGCAAAATGTACGCAGCGGCAATGTGCCGGACGATCCAGACTATCCAAAACCCGCCGTGTATCTGGACTACCTCATTCCGGCAGCAACGACAGACACGCTGAGAATCGAGATTTTCAGCGCCACCGGCGAGCGAGTAAATGGTTATACGATTGAATCGTCTTCCACCGAAGACGATGAGGGAGAGTCAGGGCCGAAAGTCGAAGAAGACATGACACTTAGTACGGTGCGTTTTTTAGAAACAGCCGAGTTGACCGCGACTCCTGGTATGAACCGCTTTGCCTGGGACATGCGTTACCCGGGATCCTGGCACAAAGAAGAAGACCGTCGTTTTAGCAATGGACCGCTTGTGTTGCCCGGTGAATATCGAGTTCTTATGACGCTCGGCGAGCTCGAATTCGAACGGAATTTTGAGCTGCTAGTTGATCCCCGCCTTGAGCCACTGGATGTCACTAAGGAAGACATGGCCGAGCAACTTAAGCTTCAGCGTGATGTATTAGGTTCTCTGGATGCGGCTCGTCGACTGGCCGCCGAGCTAGAGAAAAAGTTGGAGCAAAGCCCGGAAGGGGAATCAACAGGACCTTCAATCGAATCACAGAAAGACGCTCTAGCGATCTTGAACACAGAAGAGGGTACCTACATGCCCCCTGGATTGATCGCTCAGTTAGCCTATCTGTACTCGATGATCAGCGACGCTGATCAAAAACCAGGTCGAGACGCCTTTGAGAGATTTGCTGAGCTTAGCGAACAGCTGAGGAAGGTTCGTTCAAGTATAGAATCCTAACTGGGTCGATTCGATTTTGGGATGGTTCCCGCTGTCGCTGCCCTCGGCTCGCGACCGCTAGAGGTCAGCAAGCGTGAGGCACGTTCAGCTACTTACCTTTAATGCAATGCGTCTCAGGTGGTCTTTGCGAGATCGTTGTGAGCCTGCTCATACCATTTTGTGATCGACCGCCAATAGTCGTCGCCGTATAGCTTTCGGAAACGCCGTGTCTCCTCGCAGCGGTCATCTCGCCATACGCTTAGCCGTTGCTCAACAAATTCTGGTGTGAGTTCGAGCTTGCAGTCGACCGTAATGAAGTGGCGCCACTCTTCGTAGGTTTCTGGGAATAGGGGGTTCTTCATCAATCATGGTTCCTTTGGCGCAAAAAAGTAAAAACCCGACTAAGATAATCAGCCTGCGTTTATTTCGCCGCGCGTGGTTGTGAAATACAGTGTTACTTTATAACATTGCGCGCGAGATTTTCGGGCTCATTGGCTCGGCAAAAGCTCGTACTTTGTTTTTAACTGTGGTTGAGAAATGTAATGGTGGCAAACACAAGCAGCCCTAGCGGGCGACCCAAGGGTAAGACGCTTGCCAGTGCTAAAAAGACGGGTGGCGCGTCCGCAAAGAAAACAGCTGCAAAAGCGCGTTCAACGAGAAAAGTCACCAAAAAGGGCACGAACGGGCAAGGACTACGTGTATTCGGCGTAGAGCCCTATAAGCCGAAGAAGAATGAAGAATACATGAGCGATGCTCAGCTAGAGCACTTTCGTACGATTTTGGAGCGTTGGCGAGATTCGCTCATGGCTGAAGTTGATCGCACCATTGATCACCTGAGAAACGACACGGACAGCTTTCCCGACTCAAACGATCGAGCATCTCTAGAGACGGAACTGGGTCTCGAACTGAAAACGCGCGACCGCGAACGGAAACTGGTCCGTAAAATTAATTCCGCCATTGAGCGAATTTCCGACGGATCCTATGGGTACTGTGAAAAGACCGGCGAAGAAATAGGTCTAGCGCGACTAGAAGCGAGACCCATAGCAACGATGTGCCTCGATGCTCAGGAACGCTACGAAAGCAAAGAACGGCACTACGGAGACTAGTCGCTAGCGAGCATCAAGTCGGCCTGTTCAAGATCGACAGGCCGGAGATCAACGAAGTGTTCTCGCCGAGGTGCGGTACTACTGCTTTTTTTGCCTCTGTTGGTTTATCAACGCCGTGGTAAATTTCACGCCAGTGCCGAGTACTTTAAATAAGTCCACGGAAGCGTATTTTTGATCGATCCTATGGATTTCGTCAGTAACGGCTCTGTGCTGCGCTTTAAGGTCCGCGTCGTTGTTACCGTGGAGCGCGAGCATCGTCGCTAACTGTTTCTGCTGACCCAGTAGCGACTCCACCTTCAGCATATCGCGATGAAAAGCGTTGCTAGGGTTCAACCGGGCAAACGCGTCGCCGAGCGAGCCTTCGAACTTTTTAGATCTTTGTCGCATCTGCTCATACGGCTTCTCTTCATCGCAAAGCCGAATTTTTGAGGCTCGTTCACGCTTATCACAGGCAATACCCGGCTGATCGTTCGGCAAGACATGCTCAAGACTCGTGATGAGCGTTGAGAGACCTGGGATTTTGGCTTGTTCTGTCGGCTGACCCAAAATGCCCTGCCGCGCTGGAATGTCGGTGTCGGCTTCCCCCGCCGATGGTTGCTTCAGCTTGCTAGCGTCTGTGGGTCTACTCGACGTAGTCGAAGCCGCAGAATTGTCGGTCGATGCGGGGCGCGAATTAAGCTTTGGCTCAGAGGCAGGTTTAGCTATGCGCTCTAAGGATGCACGCGCGATCTGAATCTCGAGCGAAGACTGGTCCGTGGGACCTATTCGCTCGCTGAATCCTCGTGGAAAGTTGTCGTAAGCCCACAGAAAATAGATGTGAATCAAGAGGCTGCCAAGCAGCGTCAAGGCCAGGCGTTTTCTGTCTCCGCTCAAGCCGGGTTGAGGCACGCCCATGTCGACGGGCTCCGCCAAAATAGTTTGCACTTGCCACCTCTGTCGAGTAAGCCCGTCGCATCCTAGAGCAACGCACGCGTGTGAGGTTCAGAGAGAATTAGTCAGCTAGTTAGGACAGGCGTAAATCGGCATAGTTTCAATATCGAACGAGAAACGGGGTTTTCAGGCAGGGAGAGTTCGCTTTGAGTGTCAATCGCGGGTTCTTCGGCAGACCCACCTTAGTATTCTAGAGCTAGCAATGCAGTGCTAGAGCTTTCCGCCATGCGACTCAAAACGGCGAAGTATTGGCCTGATAAGGCCTTCAAACTGGGAATGGGGTAAATAGGCGTCAGGCTTATTCGAATATGAGTCAGCAGGTGAAAACCTTAAAGACTATACGAAAGCTTGCTTTCGTATAGTCCGAGCTCAACCGGTCGTCTGTTTCATCTATTCACCGATTGACGGTCTATTATTCTTTATACAAAGATAAAAACCGAATGGGCGAGATGAGTTTTCGTTTGCTTTGACGGCTGCACTCCCTAGCACAATTGGAAAAATCCTCATCCTCGTTTGCAGTGAAAAGGAACGCGTATGGTCCGAGCGCTTGCGACGAGTTTGCATGCTGTTGTTGATATTTTATGTGTAGGCATTCTCCCCAGCGCCGCGTTCGTCCAGGCCATCCCAAATATTGAATAGATTGGGCGCAAAAGTGTTTGTAGCGCTCACTTCTCTGGTGCTGCTTTGGCCAAGCCTAGCGCAAGCGCCCCCGTCTTATTGAGTACCTTAAAAAAGCTATGAAGGAAAGTGGATCGTGGCTGGCTACAGTTTTGGCGCGACTCCGTTCGTATCTCTAGCGTCGCGAGAGCGGCGACAGGCACGCGCGGCGAAGGTTAGGCCACCGCATCCAAGGCCGTACCTAAGGCCTCCGTGAGCGCGGCAATCTCCTCATCCTGAATTACAAAAGGTAGGCCAAGCTGGATAGTGTCGCCGCCATAGCGCACGTAAAAACCTTGCTCCCATATCTTCATTGCCACTTCGAATGGTCGGCGCGTCGGATCCCCGCTTTTGGCGTTTAGGGTTAGCGCGGCAGCAAAACCGTAGTTGCGGATATCCGCCACATGGGGTTTTTCCCGAAGGTTGTGGATGTGTTCCTCAAATAGTGGTGCTTTTCTCGCGACTCGTTGGGGCAGTTTTTCCTGCTCCAGTAGGTCTAGCGTCACTAACGCGGCCGCACAGGCGGCGGGGTGCGCAGAGTAGGTGTAACCGTGAAAGAACTCCAACAAGTGCTCCGGTGACTCCTGCTGCATGAACGTATCGTAAATTTCCTTGCGCGCAATAACGGCCCCCATGGGCACCGCACCATTGGTCAACTGCTTGGCTACATTGAGGATATCTGGCACGACGCCGAACGCGTCCGAACCGGTGATGGCCCCACAGCGGCCGAACGCGGTGATTACTTCGTCGAAGATGAGCAGTATGTTGTGTTGGTCGCAAATCTCACGAAGTCTTTCTAGATAGCCGACAGGCGGGGGAATAACTCCGGCGGAGCCCGCCATCGGCTCGACAATAACCGCCGCTATGTTGCTGGCATCGTGCAGCATCACCATTTCTGCCAGCTGGTCTGCGAGGTGCGCGCCGTGCTCGGGCATACCTTTACTGAAGTGGTTCTCTGGAAGGATGGTATGAGACATGTGATCCGCCTCAATACCCTGACCAAACATCTTGCGGTTGGCTGCGATACCTCCAACAGAAATACCGCCAAAGTTAACGCCGTGGTAACCCTTAATACGGCCGATTAGGCGAGTTTTGCTTGGCTGGCCTTTTAGGCGCCAATAAGCTCGCGCCATTTTCAGGGACGTGTCAGCCGACTCGGAGCCGGAGCCGGTGTAAAAGACATAGTCCAGATCTTCTGGCATCAAGTATCGAAGGCGCTCGGATAGTTGGAACGCTTTTGGATGACCGAATTGGAATGCCGGCGAATAATCAAGCGTGCGCAGCTGTTGACTCACTGCATCAGCAATTTCCGGGCGGTTATGCCCGAGGCCGCAGGTCCAAAGACCGGAAAGTCCGTCCAGAATTCGGCGGCCATCTTTATCGATTAAATAAATGCCGTCAGCACCGACGATTATTCGCGGATCCCTTTTAAACTGGCGATTGCCGGAGTACGCCATCCAGTGGGCATCGAGTCCTGCCTCGGTGATGCCGTTGGCGTCTAGCGAAGGGTCGATCTCATTGCTGTCACCTGGCGCTAGAATGTTTGGTGCCGCACCGTTCATTGCCCGTCTCCCAGATTGTTTAGCTGTTCATAAGTCTAGTGTACGTGCCCACCCATAAACCATCTCTCCCCGCGTGGGGTAGGGTCTTCTGGTCGTATAGGAACCGAATGTGTGCGACTTCCGGCTGCGCTACGATGCCTAAAGCTAAACCGTGGGATTAAGGACTGCTTCGTGCCCCATTACGATGCGTTGATTATCGGCGCTGGTCACAACGGACTGACAACAGCGAACTACCTCGCGGCCGGTGGAATGCGCGTCTGCGTCCTAGAGCGCCGTCATCTGGTGGGTGGTGCTGCGGTCACGGAGGAGTTTCATCCGGGCTTTCGTAATTCGACGGCGTCTTACGTGGTTAGCTTGCTGCGCCCAGAAATTGTGCGGGACCTTGAGCTCGAAAAATACGGATACGAACCACTATTGCTGGAAAACAGCCTTTATTTAGATAGCCGCGGTGACTATTTATTGCTCAATGGGGATGATGCTCATGATCGAGCACAGTTCGCCAAGTTCTCTGCCACGGATTACGACGCTTATTTGGCCTTTGAAGAGACCGTAGAAAAAACCGGTGATCTACTTGCGAAGCAGTGGTTGAAAGAGCCACCCAAGCTTGCGAACGGTGGGGCCACAGACTTGCTCAGTACCTTGAGGCTTGGCTTTGATGTGTATCGACTCAACGAAGAGCAGCGCTGGCGGCTGATGCAGTTTTTCATTGGTGCGCCCGAGTCAATTATCAATCGGTGGTTTGAAAGTCCGAAAGTAAAGTCGATGGTGGCCGCACACATAATGCCGGCGAACTATGCGCCGCTCTCGCAGCCCGGTGCGAGTTTAGCCATGCTGCATCATGCGGTGGGTGAAGTGGCGGAGCGCGCCGGTGCTTGGGGCATCGTACGGGGCGGCATGGGTGCGATTACTGAGGCGATGGCAAGTGCAGCGCGAGACCGAGGCGTAGAAATTCGCCTGGACGCGCCAGTTGCTCGCATGCTCGTCGAGCACGGAACGGTTTGTGGGGTCCAACTTGAAAGCGGTGAAGCCTTACGCGCGCCGGTGGTCGCCGCCAATACAGATCCAAAGCGCACTCTGTTTGGTCTCCTTGGAGACGCGCACTTACCCGCTGACTTTGCACGAGATTTACGGGCTTTTCGCCAGGAGTCCGCATCACTACGCATGAATCTTGCGCTGCGCGGTCTACCGGAGTTTGCGTCTTTTCCAGGTACAGAAGTCGGTCCCCAACATCGGGCCAGCATCACATTCATTGAGGGCGCTGAACATCTCAATGAGGCCTACCGAAGCGCTCAAGCTGGCATTCCAGCAAATCCTCCCATTATCGAAGCAATCATTCCGAGCACCCTGGATCAGGAACTCACGGATGAGGAAGGCCACCACGTCATGAGTCTCTTATGCAAATACATGCCCTACGATCTCGCAGACGGCGCTTCTTGGGATGATGAAAAACCTCGCGTCGTGGAGTCTATTCTTGCCTATCTTGGTCGCTGCATACCCAACCTGAAGGATGTCCTTGTCGCGTATCAGTGCTTGAGTCCGCTCGATTTAGAACGTGTGTTTGGATTGACTCGTGGTGATATTTGTCATGGCCGCCTAGAGCCCGATCAAATGTTCAGTATGCGACCTCACCCGCAAGCGGCGCAGTATGCTATGCCGGTGCCGGGCTTGTATCTCTGCGGTTCCGGTGCGCATCCAGGGGGAGGGGTGACTGGCGCACCCGGCTATAACGCAGCGCAGCGCATCCTCAAAGATAGAGGTTAATATTAGCTGCTGGTGCGGGCGCGGTCCTGTCGAGCGACCGGCTGTGCGGCGGATCAGCGCGCAGTACGCGATGTGCAATAGCGGGTAGGCGATGCGTGAGCAGTTGGGGAGCGATCAGTGAGCGATCAGTGAGAGATGACTGAGAGATGACCGAGATAGTTGGCGGTGGCGCCAAGAAAATTTTCTACACCTTAAAGACCGCGCAGAGAATCGGCTTGGCAAACTCCGCCCGCGCACTTCGTGCACGAAACACCTGTAAAGCCTGTGGCCTAGGGATGGGTGGGCAGGCCGGTGGTATGACCAATGAGGTTGGTGACTTCCCCGCCGTCTGTAACAAAAGCGTGCAAGCCCAATCGACCGACATCCAGCCCGGGTTGCCTCGCGAGTTTTTTGATCATCCCATCGAAGAACTCCGCGAGCTTACACCCAAGGAACTAGAACATGCGGGTCGTCTTGCCTTTCCTATATTCAAGGCCGCCGGCGAAAAGAAGTACCGGCCCGTCGAGTGGGATGAGGCCTTGGCCCACGCGACCAAGCAAATGCGCTCGATCGACCCGCAGCGCGCTTTCTTTTACAGCTCTGGCCGTTCATCCAACGAAGCAGGATTTGTACTGCAGCTGTTGGCGCGGCTTTGGGGTACGAACAACGTCAACAACTGTTCCTACTATTGCCATCAGGCTACCGGGGTGGGTCTGGGGTCTACGATTGGCACGGGCACATCGACCGTCGAGTTGGCCGACCTCGCAGATTGCGACCTCATTTTTGTGATTGGTGCGAATCCCGCGTCGAACCATCCGCGCTTTGTACATCAACTCATTGCTTGCCGAGAGCGTGGCGGCCAGGTGGTGGTCATCAACCCGGCGCGGGAGCCTGGGTTAGTTCGCTTCGCCGCGCCTAAAAGTGCTAAATCGCTGTTGAGCGGCGGGACACCCATCGCTTCTCACTACCTGCAACCGCGAATTGGGGGAGACATTGCGACCTTTAAAGGCATCGCTAAAGCGGTTCTGCTTATGCGCGGCGAACACAGCAGCTTTATAGAAAAGCACACCGTTTCCTGGCCCGCGTTCCGCGACGACTTGGACGCAACGTCCTGGGAGGAGATTTGCGCCGGCTCCGGGCTCACCCAGTCGGACTTTATCGCGGTAGCAAAGCTGTACGTTGCCAGCGAAAGCTCGGTATTTGCCTGGGGGATGGGAATTACGCACCATCAGTTCGGTTCGGAAAATGTTGAGTATATCGCCAACCTGGCGCTACTGCGCGGTATGGTCGGCAAACCGCACGCGGGTTTGCTGCCGCTGCGAGGCCATAGCAATGTTCAGGGCATCGGTACTATCGGTGTAAAGCCCGTGCTCAGCAAGGACGTGTTTGAGCGAATAGAGTCGACCTGGGGCGTTAAGCTTCCGACCAGCGAAGGTATGGACACGCTCGCGGCCTTGGATGCGGCGGAGCGCGGCGCTATTGATCTAGCATTCGTCGTAGGCGGAAATTTGTACTCCGCTACCCCTGACTCGGCCTGGGCGGAACGTACCCTCAATAAAATTCAGACTCGGATTCACCTAACAACCACATTGAACCAGGGTCATCTCTACGGAGTCGATGGAGATGTGCTTGTGCTACCGGTGGCGGCGCGAGATGAAGAGCCCCAAGCCACTACCCAGGAGTCTATGTTCAATTTTGTACGCCTGAGTGACGGTGGCATACATCGTCTGGAGGGGGTCCGCTCCGAAGTCGCTATTCTCGCCGATTTGGGTCAGCGTCTACTTCCTGACAGCCCGGTGCCATTTGAGGAATTCGCCGTTCATGACACGATTCGCGACGCGATCTCGAAGACCGTACCCGGGATGGAAGATCTCGCAGATATCGGCGTAGCGAAACGAGAGTTTCACGTAAGAAACCGGCTGTTGCACACACCGGCGTTCAACACCCCCACCGGGAAAGCGCGCTTCCGCGTCCATCCCATACCTCAGCTTGATCGCGATGCCCACGACTATCCCTTTATGCTCGCGTCGATTCGCAGTGAAGGTCAGTTCAATAGCATCATTTATGAAGAAACTGATAGCTACCGCTACGGTGCAGATCGCTGGTCTTTGCTGCTATCTCCGGAAGACATGCAGCGAATGGAATTAGAAAACGGCGATACGGTAGACGTGTGTTCGGCCCACGGAGTGATGAAGCGCCTGCGTGTTCAAGCCTTCGATCTACCTGCCGGCAGCGTGATGGCCTACTACCCGGAGGCGAACTGTCTGAGCAGCCGAGACCGGGATCCTAGAAGCAAAACCCCGCGCTTTAAGTCGATTCCGGTCAGCATTCAGCCCAGTATTCAAGCACCCTAATGCCGCTGCCTCGTAAGCGGCGTTAGTTGAGAACTGCGTATCCCGATGAGTAAGCCGCGGTAGCTCGAAGTCTGATGAAGGCAGTCTTTGTTTAGGGAGCAGCAAATTCGTGACTCATTCCAGCCCTTTTGAACGCTGGCAAGCTTTGGCCGCCGGTTTGTACATGTCGATTGTCGGCTACAGCGTACTGGCTGGAATCCCGGTGATCAGCACCGCCTGGAGCTCTTTGCTTTCTTTTAGCGAGCCGCAGGTAGGTCGGGTCGCCGGCGCGGACTTGGGTGGTCTCTCTTTCGGGGCGGTGCTGGCCGCACTATTCGTTGCGAAGATGAATCGACGAGTACTGGTGGTTTTGTCGGTTCTGGGAGCCGTCGCGGCAAATCTCGCATGTACTCTCTATCAGAGCTACGAGGCGACCTTGCTGCTTCGCTTTCTCGCTGGAACGGCGAGCGGCGTGTTTACCGGAATCGCCGTCGCAACTTTGGGGGCGCGACTGAACTCGGCGCGGGCGTTTAACTATCTCTTGTTCGCTTTTGCCTTCGTCCAGGCGGCTGAGCTGTATTACTTGCCGCGCATGAGCATGAACACGATCTATACGGCCTTTGCGTTTTCCTACTTGCCCGCACTCTTTATGCTGAGCTGGGTGCCCGAGACAGGCATCCGCACCGTTACAGAAACAACTTCTGATAAAGAAATAGACCACAAGGTTGGGGGTTCGACGAGTTCTCTGCCAGTAGAGACAGTCGCCGGTCAAAAGTTCAGCGAGGGAGTCGGGGTCGTCTCTGCGCCATCGATCGATGTGTCACTAATCCCGAGGAGTGTTCCCTGGCTCTGCCTGACGGCTATGGCGCTAACCTATGTGAATATCGGGGCCTACTGGACCTACATCGAACTCGCGTCGGCGAACGCGGCTTTAGATGCGGAGTGGGTCTCCAGCGTTTTGGTATGGGTGTCGTTTTTTGCATTGATCGGTTGTCTCGTTGCGACGCTGATCAGCGATCGTTTTGGCCTGGGCAAACCGCTTCTGCTTACACTCCTAATACATGCTTTGATCGTCGCGATTCTGGTGCCAGGGATTGATGAGTCCCGCTTTTTCGTCAGCGTATATGCCTTTAACTTTCTTTGGATTTTTATTGATGTATATCAGATGGCATCCGTAGCGCGTTTAGATCCGAGTGGGCGGTTTGCATCGCTTATGCCAGCCGCGCAGGGTCTTGGTCAAATCATTGGGCCGAACATTGCGGCTTCCCTGTTGGGTGCGAGCCTGGGCTACAGTTCTGTGTTCGTGCTGTGTGCGATCGCATCGCTGCTCGCCTGCGCGGTCTACGCAGTCGCCTATGCGGTATTAGCAAGAGAGCCACAAGTCAAAAGCGTACTGGGTGCAGCCGCGTAGACATTCGCTGCATGGGGTTATTGGATCAAGCAGCCAAGGGTCTAGCTCTATCCGAAATTCGGCGCGTAGCGACGTCGGATCACAACAAACGCGATCGTACCCAAGGGTACAAACAGTAGGCAAGGACCGAAGGCGATCCAGGGTTCTACCTGCGACCAATCAAGATTTCCGTCGGCCAGTAACTGGTCTGACCCGCGTTGATAGGGCACAACATAAAAACGTAGTAAAAGCCAAGGCATCACTAGCCCGTAGCCAATGAGCAGAGTAGGAGCGATCAAGGTTATTTTGAGCAGCTTCGAACTCTTATCTTCATCGGGCGTTTGATGCAGTGCCTTCCGGTACTCCCGTTCCTTCACACTTACCGATTGCTTAGCCGATACAAGATGGATGGTCAGGAAGCTTGCGGCGATCCCTAGCAGTGCCGGGTCCGCATAGCTGGGCAGGGCTACAATGCCGGCATAGTCTAGCGCGGCCGGTACGACGTTAGCGACGAAGCCCACGGCCATACCCCAGAAGGCAGCATCGGCAGTAATTTTTGAACTCCAGACACTCATGAATGCCATCGGCCCCCAGGAAGAGGCGAACACGGTGCCGATGAAAAGCGTAATCCAGAACACGTTTGCCGGAATCAGCAGTGCTAGGCCAAGTACCGCGATAGCCACAATACTCATCCAAACTCGAGTTGTTGAAATGCTTGCCGCACCGGTCTTACTCGCTAAGTCGTTACTGACGCTGAACCCAACGAGCGACAGAAAGGTCGATGCGGATGACAAGCCCGCGGCAACAATTCCCGCTACTAGCAGCGCACCTAGCCACTCAGGTACTAGGTTCTGTGCTGCCCACAGCATGACTGTTTCTGCAGGTTCAATAGTCGGGTTGGCGATATTCACAATTCCGCCAGCACCATAGATCAAAATTTGCAAACCGATCACGGCCAGACAGGCATAGATTGCCGAGCGCAATACTATGTGTTCATTTCGAGCCATAAGGTGTCGGCTCGACTGCCAGGGGCTCACGGCGTAGACCATACTCCAGGCGATATCGATGATTAGAAACCACATAAAAAAATCGAGAGGTGTAGCCCAGGGCGTACCCTCGCCGATGGTTCCATGCCAGGCCGTGAGATCGGCTTTGGGCTCACGGCGCGTTAATTCTTCGATTGCGAAGGAGATACCCCCAACGTTGTCAAGGAGGACGCCGACGAAGAAAACCGTTGCCACCGTAAACAATAAGAACATTAGGGTGTCGGTAAGCACCACACCGCGAGACCCAGAGTACAAGGTGAAAACGGTGTAGCTGACCCAGGCGATGATGACTCCCGCTGAATAAGTCGTGCCGGTAATTTCGACGAGCAAAAGTGCAGCCCCCTGGGTCACCACGAGAAGATAACCGCCTAGGCCCAATACGATGGTTGCTCCGGCAAGCTGCTGCACGGCTCGACTATTGAAACGCTGGCCAAAGTAATCGGCGACGGTGGCGGCTCGGCTCCTTCGTAGAAACGTTCCGAAGAAAAGAGCGCCGTACACGTAGCCGGTGACAGCAACACCTGGTAGCAGAAGATACGCCCCAAGCTGACCCGCGTAAGTAAAGCCTGCCTCACCTAAGAAGATCGTGGTGCTGAAAACGCTGGCGACCAAGGTGCCGGTAATGAATAGAGTAGGTGAGCGCCGGCCCGCTACAAAGTAATCATCGAGAGAGCGCACTCGTCGTCCGCTGTAAGTGCCGACGAGAACGAACAGCACCACGCTGAGCGCAATGGTTGCTGTAAACAAGACCTTACTAGCCTCGCAAGATCGCCCGTGCGCAGTTGTGCCCCGGGAGTCCGCTTACGCCGCCGCCCGGATGCGCGCCGGAGCCGCAGAGGTATACACCCGGACAGGGCATTTTGTATCCCGCATGTTTCGGGATCGGGCGCATCGAATAGAACTGGTCCAAATGTAATGCCCCGTGAAAAATGTCTCCGCCTACCATATTCAGGTCGCGCTCAATGTCCAGCGGGGTTTTTATCTGCCGCCCAACAATAGAGGCCCGAAAATTTGGCGCGTGTTGATCAACGGTATCGATAACCTGATCTGCCACTTTTTCAGCTATCGCATCCCAACTCTGTCCATTGGGTAGATAACGCTGAAAATGCTGGCAAAACAGGCTCGCGACGTGAGCGCCTTCTGGTGCTAGCGTTTTGTCCTGGGTGCTGGGAATTTGCATAGAGATGATGGGCCGCGTCGACCATCCACTCCTCTGCGCCTCATCGTAGGCAGTCCGCATGTAGTCTAGTGACGGGCAAAACTCGAGCGCACCTAAAAAGTGCGAATCGTCCTCATTGGTAAGGGCGCTAAAGCGCGGCAACTCAGACAAAGCGACGTTCATACGGAAGGTTGCTGAATGGCTGCGGTAATTATCTATGCGACGCTGATCGCGTTCATCAAGGTGTTTGGTATCTAACAATTTTCTGAGCAAGATTTGCGGATGAACGTTGGCGGCGATGGTTGTGGCATGGAACTCGCGGCCATCTTCTGTCAGCACGCCCGACGCTTTCCCGTTTTCTTCTGTTATTTGAGCGACTTGACTTTCCGTAACGATCTCGACGCCACGAGCGCGGGCTGAATTAGCAATTGAGTCGGAAATGGCACCCATACCGCCGCGCGCTATGCCCCAGGCGCCGGCTCGGCCCTTCACTTCTCCGAATGCATGGTGGAGTAGCACGTAGGCGGTGCCGGGATTGTAAGGATCCGCATAATTTCCGATCACACCTTCGAGTCCTAGCACGCCCTTTAGCGCATCCCCTTCGAACCAGCTGTCTAGGTGATCGCCCAGGGAACGGGTCATAAGCTCACCAAGGATGATCTGATGCTCGCTGGACAACTTACGAAGTTGGTTACCCGCCTTGAGCAAGCCAACGGCATCACTCCAACCACCACCAAAATTCGGCGGAGCCTGCAGTGCCAAACCGCGCAGCGCTATCGCAACCGCACTAATTTCGTCTTCAAAAGCATCGATACGTTCTGCGTCTTTAGAAGAGAAGCGGGCAATTTCCGCGCGCGCTTGCGCGCCATCTCGAGTCAGGCGCAGGTGATCGCCGTCGAGAAGGCTCAGCGTACCCGCTGGGCGCTCCATGATTTCGAGGCCGTGAGATTCGAGGGCAAGATCCTCGATGACCTTAGGGTGAAGAAGGCTCACCGAGTAGGAGTAGACTGAATTGCGAAAGCCCGGATGAAACTCTTCGCTTAGAGCGGCTCCACCGATGACATCTCGCGCTTCTAGAACTCGTACGCTGCGGCCCGCCGCCGCCAGATAGGCCGCGCAAACCAGCCCATTGTGTCCAGCACCGATGACGATGACGTCGCTTGAATCAGATGTGAGCTTCACGAACTTTTCCCTTGTGTTGCGACGAGTATAGGAATGCGCATTTGAGAAAGGAGTTCTAGCCGATGGGCTAGGAAGCTAGCGACCCGCTAGCTCCCGCACCATCGCGTCCAGCTCGCTTGGGTGGGTTGTGCCAATGTCCCAAGCCGGATTCCTAATACTAGAGCTACTAGCTAGCGAGGAGATACGCTGTGCCAGAGATAAGCGTTCAACATCAGTGCGCGTCCTTAACCGACCTTGTCGGCGTCGACTCTTTTGGAGAGCCAATAGGCCCATTAGCAAAGCAAACAGACAGCGGATTTTTTGCCGAAGGTACGCTCGCCGCGGGCACTTGGGAATGCGAAGCAGGCACGCTAGAGCTTGATCTTGAGGTGATTGAGTTTTGTCATCTTTTGGAAGGGCACTGGAAGTTCACTTCTGAGTCTGGTCAGGTGACTGAGGTAAGAGCCGGAGACAGCTGGGTGTTCCCCTACGGCTGGAAGGGAACAGCCGAGGTCATAGAAAAGGTACGCAAGGTCTACCTAATGATTTCTCCCGACGAGTAGATTTCGTTTCCGGGCCTACGTTCCAGTGAAAGGCACGCGTTCGCGTGCACTCGCGATGCCTTGGTTCTAGTTTGTCGTCAGCTCAGTGATTCGTTTTCCGAGGTCGGCCAGCGTGGAAACGGATCTTCCAACTTCGTCCAGCTGTTTGCTCCTGCTCGCATCTCGTCGACGGTGAGCAAGCAGTCGTCCAGGGCTTGGCGAATTCCCGACTCGTCCAGGTCTTGCCCGATGAATACAAGTTCCTGGCGCATATCACCAAACGGTTCTTTCCACAGCTTGTGGATCGACGCTAGGTACTCGGGGTCGTCGGGCCAATCGTCTTTTGGTACAGCCTTCCAAAATAGC
>JBCBZV010000066.1:0-23176 GCA_039815155.1 Pseudomonadota bacterium | reverse complement strand
TGCTCAGGCCCTTCGCTGGAAATCCGAGGTTGTTCGGCGTAATTATGCGCGCAGCCAACGTCTTTTACGTGAGGAGCTAGAGCTATGGTTGCCAGAAGTTGTCGAGTTACCACAAGATACCCGTGAGGCGATCGACGCGATTGCATCCTTCGATATGTGGCACCGCCTGCGCGAGCATCAGGGCTTGAGTAAAAAAGCCAGTGTTCAGCTAATTGAGATGTTGCTTCGCGATTTGGTGCTGAAGTCCTCCCACCGCTGATTGCTAGGAGCTTCCAAAACCAAAAATCTTGGCTTCTTCAGCAAGAACGCGAACGACTGCGGGTTCCGATCGGACTCGCTTAATCAAACCTGCGAGTCTTGGGTAAGTGTCTGCACTGACCTCGTAGCCTGCGTAAGCAGCATTGATAAACGGGCTAACGATACTGAGGTCCGCCATCATCAAGCTGCCAAACAGATAGCCTTCCTCGGGCATTTTCGCTTCCAGATAGGACAGCATCGGTGGAAGTCGCTTTGTAATTATCTTCTCTATCAGTTCTTCATCGGGTTCTTGCTTAAACGCAAACGGTTTCATAAAGCGCTGAAAGAAAATACCGGCGACAAACTCCGCGAGGCGGTCTCCGGCGAGCTCTTCATACCAGTCTGCATGGGCTTTCTGTGCTTGGTCCGTTGGGTAGAGCGGCGGGTCTGCCTTCACCGTTTCCAGATAGCGGCAAATCACTTTCGAGTCGCCGATAGTGACTGAATCGTCGACTAGCGTTGGTATCCTGCCCATTGGATTGAGCTGTTCATACGCTTCGTCTTGAGCGAAGGGCATTTGAGGTACCAGCTCATAGGGGATCGCTTTTAGATCCAAGCAAACTACAACCTTACGCACGAAAGGAGACCCGTGGGTTCCGTATATTTTTATCATTTTCGATCCTTATTTTCTGCGCCGATGGCTTGCGTGGAGCAGTGAAAACTTGTCGTTTAAAGCCACACTTCTCGATTCTGTGAGCGACCGATCGGGCGAGATAGCCTGCAAGTTAGCAGGGGAGATAGTGCGCAAGACTCTAGCAGTGAATCGGTCTCGACTCGATCATCCTCGCACATAGTTTCATAGGTTTCTTGCGCCTGAGCGAGCAGATAGTAGCGGTACGGTTGTGCCAGAGCGTGGCAGACGCAGCCGCGCAGTTCGAAGCTTGAGAAACCTACGCCCCGCTCGACCGGAGTGCCAGCTTCGATGTTCGGCTGTGATTCAAGCCAGCTATTGATGCAGTCAGCGCTCGCAAGGGTTTCGGGAACGAAGTCCTCGGCGACTATCTTTAAAAGTGCAAGCAGCGTTGCCGGTATCTGGTCATTCTCAAGATACGCGTCTGGAAGCTCGTCGAACTCTCCAATATCTGCATCACGACGGTTCATTCGTTCGATCCAGCGATAAACATCCGGCGCTTCTTTTTGCATGAGCGCCAGCGGCTTTGGGTCTCTACCCAGGTGCGCAAACATTGGCGCGAGCAATCCAAAGTCGCCAATGGACGGTCGACCCCCGAGCAGGTACGGGTGCTCTTTAAGGTGTACATTGAGCGCATAGAGGAACTCTTTATAGAGACTCTCTACGGGAACTCGGGTCTCGTCCGTCACACCGAAAGCTTGACAGGCCTGACGCATCTTATTCGCAGTAGCCTCTGCGAGTTCAGCTTGTTCTGGACCTGGCGGAAACAACTCCCGAAAACCCGCCATCACAAAGTCTAGGTTTTCATCGGGGAAATTCCAGCGATAGTGCATCGCGGGACGCAGAAGACCCTCCGCGCCGATGACGTCCAAGAGTTGAGAGATTAGCTTTTGTTTTGGTGAGCTGGGTGTAAAGGGATAGGCCAACTCTCTCTCGAAGTGCTCGACTATCGCGGCGCCATCTCGAATGACCTCGCCGTCGGCTAACTCAACAATGGGAATAGTGCGTATCCCCGCCTTAGGCAGCACAACAGTATTGAAGTGCTCGCTGCGGGCCTGTCGCTCCCGATACGCAATTCCGGCCTTGATGAGGTAGCTTCTCGCTTTTCCGGTGTACAGTGACAGCGGTGCGCCATAAAGTATGTGTGGTTCCAAGGAGTGTTCTCGTTATTGCTGCGTTAACCGATCCAAAACCAGGTTCGATGAGCGCGAGTTTAACTATTAACACTATATATGCCAAATAATAGTGACGGGTTTGTTGCCTTGCGGAGATATTGCTTGCCCCAGTCGAAGTCGTTTCTTCCTGCCGCCGATAGCTGAACCCTCTTTAATCGAGACTTCTACTGCTTTGAGCGAAACCCAATCTAGCGGAAGTTCGAGAAACGCTGTGACGTTTCTGGTGACCTCCGCCTTTATAAGTTCCGCTGGCTTCGGTTTGACCGCGCCGGTTATGCCCGAGCTGATCATTACGCTTACCGGCGGAAGCATTGCGCAGGCCGCGCGCTGGGGCGGTGTCGCGATGTTCAGTTACGCGATTATGCAGTTCGTGTTCTCTCCGATCTTCGGCGCTTTATCGGATCGCTTCGGTCGGCGACCAGTACTCATACTTTCACTTGTCGCTTTTGCTTTGGATATGCTTGCTCTGGCGCTGGTCACATCACTTTGGGCTTTTCTGATTGTGAGGGCACTGGCCGGTGCGTTTGCGGCCAATTTTTCTACCTCGAACGCCTACATCGCAGACATCACACCTCCAGAGCGCCGCGGTCAGCGCTTCGCGCTGATGGGGGCCGCCTTCGGCGCGGGATTCATCTTTGGTCCGGCCATCGGTGGCATTCTCGGAGACATCGATGTTCGCTTACCCTTTGTGGTCGGGTCAGCGGTAGCGGGGGTGAACGCCCTGTTTGGCTACTTCCTCGTAGCCGAGTCCCTTCCCATAGAACGACGGCGGCCCTTCACTTGGTCCCGCGCGAACGCGGTTGGCACGCTCGCGCAGCTGGTTCGGACCGCTGGCATTAAGCCATTACTCCCGGTGTTGTTTTTAGCGACCCTGTCGTCGTGGGTTTATCCGACAGTCTGGGCCTATGTGGCCATAGAGCGCTTCGATTGGTCTACCGAGGCTATCGGCTATTCAGTAGCCTATTACGGCGTTATCGCGTTTCTTTCCTCAGCGGTCGTTGCCCAATTTCTGCTTCCGCGTCTTCGAGTGGCAACGGCCATTAGGATTGCGCTACTGGTCGAGGTTGTCGCACTGACTGGCATTGGCTTGGCTACGGAAGGTTGGATGGTTTACGCACTGATCACGCTTGCACTGATTTCCACCATGCAAGATCCCGCTATCCGCCAAGAGTTGTCAGCGCTTGTGGCCGAGGACGCTCAGGGCGAATTGCAGGGTGGGCTGGCGGCGCTGGCGAGTATCGCGATGATTCTCGCGCCGCTGATCTACATGGCACTATTTACGGTTACCACTGGCGAGCAGGCGATAGTTTATTTCCCAGGGGCGGTGTTTCTTGCGGCGGCGGCCATCTCACTGCTCACGCTCGTCCTCTACGTCTCAGCAAAAACTAGAGGGTAATTACAGTCCGCTCGATCTTGCTTGATCGATACGCAAGAGCATTTGCTTAGGACTCGCGAAGGCACTGTAAGGAGTCGTTCCTTACCACATAAGCGATCCCGCCTCTTAGCGTCACTTCGCAGGACAACCAATGGCTAACACCGAGCAAACCATCACCGATCAGATCGAAACCGACCACCCAGCCCGTGCTCTTCTGTGGATATCCCTCTTCCAGGGCGCATGTTTGTATTTCCTCTACGGCAGTATGGAGGCTCTCCGTTGGCCAGCGACGGACCCTGCTTGGTTCTTCCCTTTGGCAACACTGACGGTCATAGCGCCATTGATGCTGCTGCTATCGTTAACGCGAGAAAACTGGCACGCGGTTGCCCGTGACGTGGCGGTGCTGAGTACGGTGCTTGGTTTTTTGGCGGCCTATGTGGGCATGCAGGCAAAGCCATTCAATGGTTTCCCCATTAGTCGTCTCACCACGGTTTACATGCTTACGATGGGCATTGCGAGCTTTAAGGCGGTGGTCCATATCCAGCGCCGGGCTGAGAGAGCTGGTTTTTCTTATCCTAGTTTGTTTACCAATTCGTGGCGGAGCTTTTTGCTTGGCGCCTTGGGTGCTTTGTTTGCGCTGATCTTCTATCTGACTCTGGTGCTGTGGGGCACCTTGTTTAAGGTTATCGATATCGATTTCTTTCAGGATCTGTTTTCGCAGGACTGGTTTGTTATTCCGTCTATAAGCTTCGCGTTTGGTGTTGGTGCGCTGCTGTTTCGCCGCCACACGCAAATTATCGATAGCATCACCTCAATTCTTCACAGTTTGTTTAAGTTGCTGCTTCCCTTGATCGTGTTTTTGGCGGTGGTGTTTGTTTCTGCGTTGCCGTTTACGGGCTTGGAACCTTTATGGGACACAGGCAATGGCACGGCCTTGCTGCTGTGGTTATTGGCCGCGCTGCTGTTCTTTGTGAATGCGGTGTATCAGGACGGGCGCGAGAGCGATCCTTATTCACCGATGTTGCACCGGGCGATTTATCTAGGAATCTGTACCACGCCAGTGATCGCGACGCTGGCGTTTTATGGGCTTTTTCTGCGCTTACAAGAGTATGGCTGGACCGTTGGTCGCTGCTGGGCGTTCGTTACCTGGTTGACGTTGGCGCTGCTATCTCTGGGCTACGTAGTGGGGGTTATGCGGCGGCGCGATGCCTGGACCGAAGACTTGGCTCGCACAAATACGTTCATGGGCCTACTCTTGATGGTGATCTTACTTTTGGCAAACAGCCCAATACTTGATTTCAGAAAGGTATCGCTGGCGAGTCAAGTTGATCGGGTTGAGTCGGGCGAGATCGGGTTGGCGGAGTTTGACTTTTATTACGCGAAGCACACCCTTGCGCGACCGGGTTATTTGTACCTGGAGCAGTTGAAAGTTGAGCTAGGCGATAGCGACCCGGACCTGCTCGCGGCTGTGGAGAACCCGGTTTGGAGCGCGGCAAATCCAGTGAACAGTAAGTTATCCTGGGAGCGTGTGAAACGTCGCCCGGCCGATCTCGAAGTGTCGTCGGCACTGCGGACGGTGATCACCGAATCGTCTACGTTCGCAACGGGAGTCGAGCCATTACTGCTGGCCGAGGATCTCGATAGTGACGGCGTAGATGAGTATGTGCTCGTACTGCTTTGGCCGGCCAACTTGGGCGCGGTTAGCGCAATCCTCTACTACCAGGACGGCGATGCCTGGCGGCCGCTGAATCTATCGGTCCAGAACCCGGCGACGAAAGCGACCTTGCTGACCCTGATGGAAGGGGAGATCACGCTGATCGACCAGCGCTTTAAGGACCTCGACATTGGTGGGGTGCGGTTATCTGTAACGATTCCGCGCTGGGTGAGTGTACAGTGAGAGCGCCGTCTAGCTGAAAATGTTCAAGGCAAGCTCTAGGGCGCCTTTGTGATCAACGAGGGTGTCGTTCTGTTGCGGTCGCTGCCTGCAGCAATGGCTGAGTCTGTTCCGGTGACAGGAAAGCTTTCGAACCGATAGACCAGGGCCTGCCCTCTCGCCGGATTGATAAATAGCGTCGCGAGGATCTGTCGCTCATCCTTTGTCCAATAAAGATGGCCGTGATTGTTCAGACTGACTGAAAGCTGGTTGATGCCAGATTTCAGCAGAGCGGCGGGTATATGCACTGAATTCCCATACAGCCGCTGTATCTTTTCACCGTTGATGTAGAGGTGAGCGTGCCCTACCAGGTAGCCACTTTCGAGATCGAAGTGGGCGGACATCATCTCTCGCATTGCCAACTCGCTTGGTGGCGCCTGCATTAGGAAATTGGCCAGATCCAAGTGTAGGTTAAAGCCGGACATCGAATCGCGATCAAGGCGAAGGCTCAAATTAGGTGCAGCAGTACCTTCAGGGACGGGAATTGGAAGATGAGAATGATCTTCCAACTCTGGGGCTTTCGACTCGGTCGATTCGCCGCTCTGGGCAAGCAAATCCTCGGTCGTCACCGAGAGCATCAAGATTAAGCACAGTACCGACGTTTGCTTCAGTGCATTCATAGGGAACATCTCCTAGGCTCCCGGCGGTGGTCCACTAGGACCGCCCGGGCCGCCGCCCCCACCACATGCTGTTATCGCATTGTCCGGAAGCTCTCCATAAAAGCGCGGGCCGATGGTAAAGGGGAAGGAAGGCTGCAGGTCGCCATTAGCGTCCAATACCAGGGTGATGTGGTAGTGGTAGCCACGACCGTCACCATTTTCGTGCCCATTGTGCTCGTCTAGTTGAGCGCCCGAAACACTTCGGCCCGCAAAAAAGTAATCCTCAAAGTAGTAGCCGTCTGTTGCGGTAAGCTCATTGCCAGATAGGGTGGTGACAATCTCGCCGACATCAGGCCCCTGCGTTACACCGCTATCGACACCGGCGCTGAGATCGTAGGCATCGACAAGAATACAGGTTCGTTCACCGGGTGTGCCACAACCTCCCTCTGAAGCGTCAGCGCCGTAGTCGCGCGTGTCCCAGCCGCTCACCGCGAGCACCCCGTTCGCTTCCCAGGGTCCATAGACTGGATAGCCGTCGGCGGCGTAGCCATAGATTGGCGAGTGGCCGTTGCCATGATCTCCAACTAGGTCGGCGAGGCAGGTAGTGTAAAAGTGATGATGGTATTCACCGTTCGCTGCATGACCCTCGCAGATATCGACATCGAACTGCTCTGCAATGGGGGCTAGGTTGAACCAAACGTTGTTACCGAAACTCATACCGTCGCCCCAATTGAAGATGGCGGTTCCGTTCACCATGAGTCCGATCGTACCCAGTCCGCTTTCGCAGTCCTCCTCAGTGGGGTTTGGCGACTCGGTAAAAAACTCTTCGCGGTTCAGAGCTACGGGGCAGCCAGGCCCGGGGGGCCAGTAACCACCGCCGCCCGTATCACTGCAGTTGACACTGTTCTGGCTGTTGTAACCGATATCATCACCGAATACGGAGACAGTGTTCACAGTGAGCGTCGTCACACCTCCAGTGAAATCGCTGCCCGCTCGTGGCCGACCATTGAGGTCTTCGACAAGCTCCTCACTAACGAGAACGTTGTAGTTGGGAATACCGTTGGTCTGGACTGCGGTGAAACCCGACTCGGAATTCACTCTTTGAACGTCTTCAAGAACACCCTGGTTCGACCCGGATTCAAATATCTGCTGCGAACGGTTGTCTGTATTGACTATCCAATTAGAGCCATTACTGAAGACTGCCTCTAGGTAGAACACTTCGTCGCTGGCAAGAAACGCCAGCAAGGCCTCATTTCCTGCAAAGCCGGAGGTGAAAAGATTGCAGTCTCCGCTGCTTCCGCCGCACAGACCTCTATCTCGGGTCCGCCAGCCGACGAACGCATAGCCATCGGTGGCTTCGACGGTGAAGGTCTCATCGAACAGCGTATCTGTGACCTCAATTTGGCAGCTCCTACCGGCTTCGCAGAGGTAGTTTCCCGATACGGTCGCTACCGAGCCACCTTGCGGCGCGATGACCTGAATCTTGCAGCCGCCGAGAACCAGTACACTTGCCACGAGACACGCTGTGCCCAGCACTGTTTGCTTCACGCGCTATTCCCCCTTCCTGATCTCTCTCGCTACTAATTTAAAACGCAATTGTGCAGCTTGCGTGCAGCGCTAGTGCATCTCCGGTGAAAGTCCGTGGGCTCTTTGTTTTTCAACCGCTGGACCGATTCGTTCCGCATCGGTCCCCACCGGTCCTCTGAGTTTTCTGCTGTGGGGATAGCACCGCAATCTATGCGGTCGAAACCGTTATGATTTGGCAACTAGCAGCGAGGATCGACTTGATGAATACAACGCTAAAGGCCGTGAGTGTTTGCCTGGCGAGCTTTATTCTCGCCTCCTGTGGGGGTTCGAGTGGCAGTGGCTCCGAGCCTACGGCCCCGCCCGCACTCGCGCCCGAACCCGCCCCGCCGCTAATGCCGATGCGCCTGGGAACAAGTCCCGCATTCCCGGCCCTTACTTTTAATCAGCCGCTTTCCATGGTGCAAATCCCCGGTGATGACTCCCATTGGTACCTCATTGAGCGCGCGGGTCGAATCTGGCGCTTCCCCAACGATTCGGCCGCGACGAGTGCTGAACTGTTTCTGGATTTAAGTGAGCAGATTGAGTCTGGACCGACCGAGGCAGGCCTACTTGGCTTGGCGATGCATCCAGAGTTTGCGCTCAACGGCGAGGTCTATGTCTCTTACACGCGCAACGAAAGCGGTTTGGAAAGCGTAGTCGCCCGCTTGAGGAGCAGCGACGATGGGCTGTCCGCTGACCTCTCAACTGAGGAGATATTACTCACCCTACGTCAAGACTTTAACAATCATAACGGTGGGCAGATTGTCTTCGGCCCGGATGGTCGGCTGTACGTCGGCTTCGGAGACGGCGGCAGTGGGGATGATCCAAATGATCGAGCACAGGACGCGAGTAATCTTATGGGCGCTCTTCTGCGCATCGATGTCAATACAGAACAGTCCTATGCGATTCCCAACGATAACCCGTTTTCGTCAAATGCCCGCTGTGAAGATGGTTTTGGCAATGCGCCTTGCCCAGAAATATTTGCCTACGGTTTGCGCAACCCCTGGCGATTCACCTTTGATCGGGAGGATGGTGCGCTATGGCTGGGAGACGTGGGGCAAGACCGTTTTGAAGAAGTGAATCGAATTGAGTTGGGCGCGAACTATGGCTGGCGTGTTCGTGAGGGCGCTAACTGTAATATCCCGCGCGAGGGCTGTAATACAAACGGGCTAAGCGATCCGGTCACCGAGTACGAGCATTCCCTTGGCGCGTCGATTACCGGTGGCTATGTATATCGGGGATCCGAAGTCTCGCTGCTAGAAGGGCGCTATCTGTTTGGTGACTTTGTCAGCGGCCGACTGTTTGCCGTAGCCGCAGACGCGGCCAGTGGTGCGGAAGCGGAGGAGCTTCTCGAAACGGATTTTAGGATCGCTAGTTTTGCTGAAGACGGCAACGGAGATCTTTACCTTCTAGATTTCGCTGGGGGCGGCGTGCATCAACTTATCGAGGTTCCTGACGAATAAAGGCGAAGATCACCGTCGGAACTACTGATGACCCGGATGTGCGGTCGCCTCTGGTAATTCGAGTGCGAGCGCCTTCAACCAGCCCAAGCTTTTCGCGGACGTTGGAATGTCTGCGGAAAAAGAACCCGCTTCCACTCCGTTTTCCCAGCCCCAACGGGTATGTGTCGTATCCCCTAGCAACAGCTGCGGACCAGCCGTGGAGTTCACAAAGTAGGCGGTCGCTCCGGGGGTATGGCCCGGACTGTGTATGGCGAATACGCTGCCATCGCCAAATATATCCAGTACTTTAGCGTGCGAGTAGTCCCACTCTTTGAGCCTGCCTTGCGTCGCCAGCAGTCGATCCGTTGATCCAATGGTGAGTGCATTAAGACCCGCTTTGGCCGCCGCATCACCCGGGCCTATGTATACCGGCGTCGATGATGGCAGATCCGTTAAGCCCATAATGTGGTCAAGATGGATGTGCGTCAGAAACACCCCGTCGATGCCGCCAAGTGCTTTCGCAATGTCAGTCGTGGTTTTTTCTACGACAAGCTGACCCATGTTCATGGCACGAGCAACGATCATGGAGATCAGCGGATTTCCGGACTCTTCCAAGAACAGCGTTGAGACGCCGGAATCAACCAGATAGGTGCCAAATTTGGGATGAGTGAGACTATAGACATAGATCTCAATCGGCTCCTCACGATCTTCGATCTTTGCCGCAATGACTTTGGGGTGGTTCAGATTGAGCAATCCACCCAGTGGAACTATCCAGCTCGCCGACGTCCACTTACGAAACCTAACGGTGGGCTTCTTCGCGATGGACTCTAGTAGCTTTTCCCGACTACTCGGCGTGCCTAAGCTTGCAATCTCCGTTGGTGTCGTACTGGCTTGGCATGCCACAAGTATTGCCATGATCAGGAGCGTGCTGATCTTGCGCCTGGCGAATCTAGTGTTTCGAAAGTTCATGAAAACCAGCGTCCTGGCGTCGTTATTATTGTTATGTGACCGAGCTCGCTGATGGTGCGCACCGACAAACATAATCACCCGGCCAACGGGCTACTAGGATACGCGCTCCCACATAAAACAACAGGCACGCGAAGAGCGAGGTATTATGGATGCTCCGGCCTATGTGGTCGCGGAGCCAAAGTTTGTGGGACGCGAACAATTGCCCTGGATGCGACAGTTGATACGAACCTGTAGCTGACTTACTTTTTCGGTGCGACCGCGAGCAAAGCAGTACTTTAGCTAGGCGCTCGCGCAATGTCCTCGCGGAGGGTGCGCGCTGCAAAAAAATAGTGCATTGCGGACCATGTCATCACTGGGGGTAGCACATACAACATCGCATAGCGCAGCGACTCGCTGCCCAGGCTTGAGCTCAAATAATCGCTGAGCACGCCCACAACCCAAGGGCCACCACCGAGGCCGATAATGTTTAGAATTAAAAAGAGGATTGCCGAAGCAGTCGCCCGCATCTTTGAACTGACCAAAGCGTGCGTAGTCGCAATTGTGTTACCAAGATACACCTGGAACAGAAGGCTCGGGATGATCGACATGGCCAAGGCCATATAGGCTGAATCTACTAAGTACACAGCGACCATGAAGGGCACGATGATGAACCCGCATATGCCCGGCAACCAGGCGTACCATCGCTTGTCCTTAGCGGACAACTTGTCGGCAAGTAGTCCCCCCCCAAAAACGCCGATCGCTCCGCCTAGGCCAATAGTAAAAGCCAGGTAGGTTCCCAGCTCGCCGGTGGGCATGTTGTGGGTGCGAATCATAAAAGACGCAGTCCAGTTTGCCGTGGCGTAGCCACAAAATGCATTTAATCCGGATCCCAGCGCTAGATGCCGGAAGGCGGGTCTAGTCCACAAGATCTGTAACACCTCGCCAAAGCTGTGGTTGGCCGCACTGTCGCTGGTGGCTGCATCGTGCAAACCGCGCAGCGGCTCAGCCATGGTGAGTCGCAGCACGATGGCTAAGATCACACCGGGAACACCCACAACCATAAATGCCACTCGCCAACCAAAATATTCGTTTAGCCAACCGCCTGCGAGAAACCCAAATAAAATACCGATGCTGATGCCGGTGGAATAGAAGCCAAGGGCGCTCGCCCGTTGGTTTGGCGGGAAAATGTCCGAGATCATGGAGTGTGAGGGTGGGCTGCCGCCGGCTTCTCCAATGCCTACGCCGATTCGGGCCAGTAGCAGCTGGGTGTAGTTCTGCACGAAGCCGCTGACCGCAGTCATGAAGCTCCAGATGAATAAGGACAGCGAAACGATGTTGCGCCGGCTGCTTCGATCAGCCCAGCGCGCAATAGGTATTCCTGCGGTTACATAAAAGATGGCGAACGCAAAGCCCGTAAGCAGCCCGAGCTGCGCATCGGAAAGGCCCAAGTCGGCCTTAATGGATTCCTGCAGTATCGCCAGAAGCTGTCGGTCAATAAAATTAAACGCGTAGACGATTGTGAGCAGTCCAAGGGCGTAGTAGCACGCTCGTTTGCTGGCGTAGGGGTTCGGGATTGAGCCATCGACGGCGGAAGCATTTGAGGACTCATTCACTATATTTTTTTCTTTTAAAGTGCTGAGCTGGCAGCTTACACAGATTCCAACAATTGCCAACGGCTAAACGGGCTTTTGCCGGGCCACTGCCCGCGATATGCCAATCGTTTCTCGGGGGAAAAATGACTGAACTTTCGACGTCGCGACTTCTTCTTCGTCCACCTCGCGAGGAGGACTTCTCTGGGTGGATCGAGTTCTGTGCGGACGAGCACACCATGGAGCATTTGGGAGGGGTTCAGCACGAAGCTGATGCATGGCGGATGTTTACCGGCCATGTGGGTATCTGGAGCTTAGGGCGGCCATGCATGTTCTCGGTGATCGAAAAAGCAAGCGGCGAGTGGATTGGCCGCATAGGCCCTTGGTGTCCCCACCTTTGGCCGGTCCAGGAGGTTGGATGGGGAATCCTGCGGCGCTTTGAAGGTAAGGGATATGCGCTGGAGGCCGCCGTTGCCTCGATAGATTATGTTTTTTCCACGCTTAACTGGCCTACGGTCTCGCATTTGATTGCAGAGGAGAACACCCGCTCCCAGGTCCTTGCCCAGCGGTTAGGGGCAACCCCCAGAGGAGAGGCACGGATGCCTGGTTTTCTGGAAAGGTGGCCAGTGACCGAATGGCGTCAAGACAAAGAAAGCTGGTGCGAAAATCGGGAGCAGTTCGCAGAGCTACTGTAGCTGCTTATTGCAGTGGAGCGCCTATCAGTTTTTGCTCCCGCCGATACTGAGAAGGAGTCTGAGCGCAAACCGCTTTGAAAGCCCGGTTGAAGGGACCTATCGAGTTGAAACCACTCCGCAGGGCGATATTTAAAATCGACTCCTGATTCCGTGGATCCGCCAGCAGCTGCTGGGCGCGTCCGATCCGAAATTGGTTAATCATTTGGTTGAAGTTTTGATAAGCAAGAGCGCCGGTGATGGCTTGGCTTAGTAAATAGGGTTGAACATCTAGGCGCTCGGCCAAATCGTCGACCTTTAGATCCGGCTCGGTAAAACACTCGCTGGTGCTGACCAAGGTCAGGATTCGCTCTGCTAGCTCTCGTTCCGCTACCGTAGCTGCGGAGTCTTTCGCTTTGCGGCGCGGTCTTCGCTGCAGAAGGTGAGATCCTCGATAAACGATGGCTGCAGCGCAACCAGCAACTGCCAAGAGCGCGCATACAACGCGAATCGGGTCGGCCAGGACCGCGACCATATCCTCTTCACTTGCCCCGCCAACCCACAGAACCGATATGCCCATCAATAGGCCGTAGCCCGTCGCGAAGCAAAGGCGAAAGCGCTGTTCTTGCGCGGTTTGCTGAGAGAACTCGTTACTCAGCGGTTCCACGAGTCCGAGTAACAGTGCCACGGAGCTTGATAGCACATTGACGTTTCGCATGGTGCGCAGCAGCTCGCTTCGCAGGGCTCCGCTGGGCGTCCACCAATACAGTGCCTCCACCAGCACGTGACTAGCGACGATGAGACCGACCACCACCCAACACCAGATCGCTATCGGCTCTCGACCACCGTGGAACAGGCTACGAATCAGGAGCCAGGAGAGCCCGCAAGACGCGCCCCCGAGAACGGTGAGTATCGAAAATACCGGCTCTTGATTGAGGAACAATCGGGAAGCCAAGAACGCGGTGATAGACACTGCCAGCACGGTAAACAGCAGTTTCGTTAGTCTCGGCACTGCAACTGTCCGCAGATGGAGACTAAAGGGCAGCCAAAACAGGATACCCAGCGCTAGAGCCAATCCATAGAAACTATGGCTAGTCACCGAGCTGATCCCGCATGAGAAAGTGGAAAACAGGAATTTTTTCTTCCGTTTCCTCCCTCTCTTGCCTCCGCCGAATCCTGTACGAACACTCTATCCCCTGATTGCCACGCTTCACCGGTGAAAAGTAGCCGATTTTCAAAACAGTAAGACAAAAACGCGTTCAAGCGGGCACTTTTAGCGGCGAGCAACACATTAGCGCGGAGCAAAGCTTGATGAAAACGGTTTTTGCCTTTGGAGTTGACCGAAGCGACCTGACTAGCGCCCCACCACAGCAAACCCTTCGTAAGAGTGTCAGTTCCTGGTTTGCTATTGCGATGCTCGGGCAGCTGGCGTTCGTTGCCTTTATTTTACTCTTTTACGGCGTACGTACCGTTCGCGGTGATTTTTCGGGCTGGGACGACAAGCCGCTGATCGAGGGGTACACCGCGGGGGATTTGCTCGGCAATCTAATGTTCATCACCCACGTGCTGCTGGCAGCAGTAATTACGTTGGGTGGTTTACATCAGCTCCTACCGGCTCTGCGCAACCGTTGGCCCGTATCGCACCGAATTGTCGGTCGCGTTTTCGTTCTAAGCGCCTACTTTATGGCGTTCAGCGGGCTCTGGCTGTCTTGGGTCCGCGGCTCGATGTTGTCCACCATCTCGGCCCTAGCCACGACCGGCAACGCGTTGCTGATTCTCTGGTTCGTGACCGCAGCCTGGTTCTACGCTATGCGCGGCGCCGTTACTATTCACCGCCGGTGGGCGCTGCGCGCTTTTATTGTGGTCAACGGAGTGTGGTTCTTTCGCATCGGCATTATGGCTTGGATATTGATCAATCAGGGACCCGTGGGTATGGATAGAACGCTCTCCGGGCCTGCTGATATCGCCATAAGCTTTGGAAGCTATCTTGTGCCACTAGCGCTGCTCGAGCTGTATTTTCTTGCGCAGACCCCGGTAAGTCGTTGCTTTCGAGGCCTAGCTTCGACTGGCTTGCTCGCAGGCTCTGCAATCACCGCAATCGGCGTCTTCGGCACTGTCGTATTCATGTGGATTCCCTATATCTAAGAAACTTTTTTCAAGGCGTTTGTCTAAAACCATTGTCTGAACTTGATGCCTACGACCGTCGTCTACGCCTTTTATCCACAAACCACACGGCCGATACAGTCAGTGCCTGGGTTCGGACCCAATTAGGTTGTTTGCGAACGGCCGCATGTAGTCGCAGTAGGGTGATTGGTCTCTCGGTTCAAGGCCGCTTCGGCTAGCTTCCCAAAACCTGTATAGTCCTCGCCCCTCAAAATTGAAGCAGGTGTAACAGCGGATGTATTCAAGTGCCCGCGGGCTAACGCTCGCATCCACCGTCCTCGCGAGCGCCGTCTTGCTGTCCGCGTGTAATCAGATACCAAAAGGAGACACGGCCTTGTCCCAGACAAAAGCTCAACAACCGCCCGTCGCCAAAATAGAGAATGTTGTCGACACGCACTGGGGGGTTGAAGTCCAAGATCCCTATCGCTACATGGAGGAGGTCGAAGACAGCTACGTGCGTGAATGGTTTGAGGGGCAAGCTGCCTTTACCAAGCGTACCCTTGACGCTTTACCTAAGCGTGATGAGATTTTCGAGCGATTGCAGGAGCTTGATCAAGGAGCGCCTTACAGTACTTCTGGTGTCAAAGAGCTGGCGAACGGTGATGTCTTTTACCTGCGTCGAGAGGCGGGCGGCAACCTGGCAAAGCTGTATTTGGATCGAGCAGGAAATGAACAGCCACGCTTACTTCTGGACCCAGAATCGATTGGCGAGGAAGGTGACCAGCACTACTCGATCGCTAGCTATCAGCCGTCGTGGGATGGCGCCTATCTGGTTTATGGCCTGGCGCAGGGAGGGTCAGAAGAGACGACCTACTATGTGATGGACCTGGCTAGTGGGGAGTTGCTAGACACGCCGCTGGCTAATATTGAAACGGCTTACAACCGGCCTCAGTGGACACAGGACAGCGCAGGTTTTTACTACAGCAAACGCCGCGATTTACCTGAAGACGCCCCAGATACAGAAATCTATAAGCAGACCGCGGTTCGCTTTCACAAGATCGGAACGGACGTATCGGATGACGCCCTAGTTGCCCAATACGGCTTTTCCGATCGCCTGCCGCTTCTAGCAACAGATTTTCCAAGTATCGTGATCACACCGGGATCAGACTACGCCGTACTGAAGGTGAAGCATGGCGACAATAACGAAATATCGCTTTACAGCGCGCCCAGGCAGAGCCTTGTCGGGAAGGATGTGCCCTGGCAGCAGATTTGTGCCGAGGCAGATCTGGTAAAAGACTTTGCGGTTGTCGGTACCGAAGTCTATTTGCTGACGGCCCAGGGCGCGCCGCGCTTTCGACTCCTAAAGACATCACTTGCCGCTCCTGATTTTTCGAGCGCAGCGGAGGTGATTTCGGCTTCAGAGCTGGTGCTCGACCAACTCGCTGCTGCGCGCGATGGCTTGTATATAGAAGTTAAAGAAGACGGCGTGAACAAAGTAATGCGCTTAGTTCCAGGTGCTGCACCCAAGACGCTTGCCACTCCTCGCAATGGAGCAGCCTATTTATCTTCTATCTCCCCCGCTCTGGATGGCCTTCGGGTATTTGAAACGACCTGGATCCAGGGGGGCAAACGCTATAGCTATGACCCCGCAACGGATACGTTCACGGATGATGGACTGGTTCCCACTGGTAAATTCGACGCAATGGAGGGCTTTGTTGCGAAGGAGGTCCTAGTGACTTCTCATGACGGTGTGAAGGTGCCCTTGTCAATTCTGCACAAGGCCGACTTGGAATTGGATGGAAAAAAATCCTGCCATTGTCTATGGCTATGGTTCCTACTCGATTTCGATGGACGTGGTTTTTTCACCGATTCGTATGGCGTGGCTAGAGCAGGGCGGTATTTATGCGATAGCCCATGTACGCGGCGGCGGTGAGTATGGCCAAGAGTGGCATTACGCAGGGCGTATGCAGAACAAACCTAATACCTGGTTGGACCTGATTGCGAGTGCGGAATATCTGGCTGAGCAAGGTTACAGTTCACCGCAGCACATGGCCCCTATGGGGGGCTCGGCAGGCGGCATATTGGTGGGCAGATCCATAACGACAAAACCCGAGTTGTTCGGTGCCGCAGTGATACAGGTGGGTATGCTCGATGCCATCCGTGCAGAGACAACGACGAATGGCGTTCCCAACATCAAGGAATTCGGGACCATCACCGAAGAAGACGGCTTTAAAGGACTGCTCGCGATGAGTGCCTACCACAGCCTGGAGAACGGGGTAGACTACCCGGCAACGCTACTAACTCACGGTTTTAACGACCCCAGGGTAAATCCATGGATGTCAGGGAAGATGGCTGCGCGCATGCAGGCCGTGTCCAATGGTGAGAACCCGGTACTGCTTCGAATCGATTTCGATTCCGGTCATGGAATCGGTTCAACCCGAAGCCAGGTACTAGAGCAGTACGCCGACATTTATAGCTTCCTGCTGGCAGAACTGGCTGCTGATGGTGAATGATCGCGGCTAAACTTGCCCGGGTTTCTCCCTGCGCCTACCAGCTTCGCCCTGGGTTTTGACAACAGACCGATCGCGGCGCCACTCACTTGTTGATGGGCGCTGTTTTTTCTAGGCCTAGGCTGTTAGGGCCAGGCACTCATCGAAGCAGTAGCTGCCAAGTGAAATCGCTCATGAGGACGCTCAAAAAGATGTATCGTACTGGAACCGGTTAGGCCCCGGGCGGTCGTAACTAGCTAGCACATTCGCGCTGGACAGCAGCTATCAAACTTCTCGTAGCAATCGCTGGTATTTGCTTCCTCATCCGGAAGACTTTCCTCCGCGCGACGATTACCCAGCTGATTCTATCCACGTATTTATCAAGTGCTGCGCTTGCTGCGGACGAGCTGACCAATCTCGAACCGAGCGCCAGTGAGCAGCTCGATGCTATTGAAGAGATTCGCGTCATAGCGAACAAATTGGGTTCAGAGGTAAACCTGTATATCGAACCGGATTTCGTCCTTGGTCCCGAGCTAATTCGCGGTCTAGCAGTGAACGACCTGGAAGAACTGCTCAACGAACTTGAACCGGAGCTGGAAGGTGGAAGAGGCCAGAGTGGCAGTCGTCGAGTGATTTTAGTGAATGGTCGGCGGATCGCCGACTTTCGAGAGATCCGAAGCTATCCCCCCGAAGTCATTGCGCAGGTAGAGATTTATCCGGAAGAAGCTGCTGCCCAATATGGGTTTCGTACGAATCAAAAGGTGGTGAACTTTATTCTGAAGGCCCGGTTTCAAGCCTACACAAGCCGGCTGGCTAGCACCGGGTATGGCGAGCAGGAGCGAGGAGAGGGTGGTGAGGTGTCTGAGGGAGACCTCGGTTATCTTCGCGTGCAGGGATCAGACCGTATCAGTATGGACGCGAGCTATGACGGGCAAAGCGCGCTGCATGACTCAGACCGCAACGTGCCCGCCCGGTCGCGTAGCCGACCCGGGAGTCTGGCCGGGAATGTGTTTGCCACCAGCAGCGAGTTGTCTCCGCAGCTCTCCGCTATTGTCGGTGTCCCAGTGCAATCAGCCACGCTGCCGACAGATAATACAAACCTGTCGCTGGAGAGTTTGGTGGCTACGGCAAATTCGCCCGATGAGACGAATGTTCGCCCCTTTCGGACCTTGCTCGCTGATACAAGTGAGTCGGCGCTCGCCGGATCTTACAGCAAGTTGCTCGCTGATCGCGTTACGGCCACGGTTTCGGTCAACTATGCAGACGAGCGCAGGAACACCTCTCAGGGTTTAGGCGAGGTGACCTATCTTGTACCAGCGGATCACCCCAATTCCCCGTTTACTTCCGACGTTAGCTTCGTGCGATTTTTACCCATCCCATTGGACCGGACACAGGAGCAAGTTAGCTACGGCGTTAACGCTACTTTCTTGACCTCGTGGAAGGGTCTTGATCTCAGCTGGTTATCCTCGTATCTCAACGAAGACAGGGAAGCGAGCACTGTTCGCGATCTCGACGTCGATGATTTTGTTGATCGTGTGACGTCTCTGGATCCGGCGATAAATCCCTTCGATCCGACTTCCGCAGCCACTCCTCAGCTGCAATTGGATAGTGCCAGGAGTTCCCTTTGGTCTTCTGAATTTCTAGCTCGGGGTGTGCTGGCTGATTTAGCAAGCGGGCCCGTGCAATTTAGCGCGCGGGCGCAGCTGAGCGGTGAGGAGCGCAGCGCCACCACACTGTTTGAAACTGGTGATACCTTCAGTCGGGTTCAGCGAAACGTGTCAGAGCTGCGCTTGAACATCGACACGCCACTGTATCGAAACCCCGCCAACAATTGGCTGTCGCTCAATCTCAACGGGGAATTGGCCGACTACAGTGACTTTGGGTTTCTTTCGAGTGGGAGTGCCGGCCTTACCTGGCGTCCGTCTAAGCGGTTCCGACTGTCAGGTTCCCTTAGTCATGAAGAAGTCGCCCCAAGCATTCAGCAATTGGGCATCCCAGTTACCCGGGTACCGAACCGACGTGCTTTTGACCTGGTAACGGGTACTACCACGGAGGCGGTTGAAGTAAGTGGGGGCAATCCTGATCTTCGTGCTGAGCAACGCGAAACTCTCAATCTAAACGCGCGTTTCAGTCTACTCCGCCAGCCAAACATCCAGCTCACCATGGATTACACGCGCGCACTATCCGAAGACCCGATTCAGCGCTTCCCCCAGCAGCGAGTTGAACTCGAAACGGCTTTTCCAGAGCGCTATCTGAGAGATGAGCAAGGCACCCTCATTGAGTTTGATACGCGACCACTAAACTTGGAAGAGCTGCGGCGAAACGAATTTCGGTGGGGTGTTCGCTTCAGGCATCAATGGTCGACACAGAGTGGCACCGCCAGTCAGAAAAGTCGGCGAGCCGGGCCGCCGCCGGTGGGCCGAGCAACCAGCAAGAACAGCAGTGGCCCACCAATTCCGGGTAACAGAACCGGCAGAGAGCAGGCAGTGAGACTTCGACTGGCTCTGAATCACTCGGTCACGCTCGTCGACAATTTAACCTTCGCACCGGGGCAGGAGAGTATTGACCTTATTGGCGTTGCAAATGCGGGGCGTCCAAGAGATGGTTCCAAACACCAGGTTACCTTGCGTGGAGTACTGTCCTATCGTGGCTTTGCCGCTCGATTCAACTCATCTTGGCAGGAAGCAACCGTCGCCTCTTCGAACAGAGCGGGATCTCTTGGCTACGGTAGTTTGCTGAGAGGGGATCTCAATCTTTCCTACACTTTCGGTGCTGGCGGGTTGTGGGTTGATCGAATCCCCTCCCTGGAAGGCGCTCGCCTAAGCCTGAGGGTCAACAACCTCTTCGACACCAAACCTTCGGTCCAGGATCAGCTTGGCTTTGCTCCGCTTGGGTTCACGGCGGATGAGCTTGCTCCCCGCGGGCGCCATTTTGGCTTAGCCATACGCAAGGTCTTTCAGTAGCAGAAACGTGATACCGGCTAGGGGCTAGTTTCTTGTCGCTAGTGGTTTGCCTATGGTTTGCCTAAGGGAGTCTCGGCTACCTACCAGGAGAGGGGCACCTGATTCTTCGGGAACGCTTCGCTCCCAAAAAACCAAGTCTCTACCGCATAACGAAGCCGATCAAAGTGCGGTCGAAACTGGGTTCTGTGCAGAAAGAAATGATCGAAAAACAGCGCGTCGCCTGGGAAAAACTCTGGACTGACTGGTCGGCTTGATCCTTCGTTTTTACTCGCTCCGATCACCTGTTTCTGACTCACAGACCAATCAAAAACAGCGCCCTCAGCGGATACGATCTCGTCGAGGCGGGCTGGAAGCATATCCATACCGGGAGCGCCGGAATCGCCGCCGCAATGACTGAGCGGCAGCCATAGATTCACGCTCTTTATGTCGGTACCCATAAACGCCCCGTCCTGATGCCATCCGGACTCTGAAACAGGTAAAAGGGAGCGCCGCAGCATCCATTTACGTACGGAAACGCAGGGGGGCTCCTGCAGATACTCCGAAAGAATGGCTTTCAAACCCAGGGTTTCGAAGCTCTCAAGCAGCGACTCGGCGATCGCCGGTGATTCAACACACATGGCCGCGCCGGAGGCCTTTTGGAATGCCCGCGCATTTCCGAGCTGTTTTTCGGGGAGAGCCTCTAGCAGAACTTCCGGTGGGTTGCAGTAAACAGCTGTGTCGCCGTTGCTCTTTGTAATTGACTTACGAGCCTCGCAGGCTGCCAGAACCCGATCAATGGCTTGCACCAGGGCCGAGGACGATGCCGCGGGAAAAAATTTTCGGACAATGAGTGCCCCATGATTACCTAGGGCGTGACCAAGCACCTCTGCCGAGAACTGATCGGTTGTAGCTTCTGGTATTCCACAACAAAGATGTGCTTCGTGAGCAGTTCCAGGTGCAGGTCTGGAATGACGGATGTCCGCCTTGCTAACAGGCTCCCGCGGAAAGAAGTTACGTATTCGCAAATCTAACGCAGCGCGGTCCTCCGCTGCGTTGCGGGCGTTTAGTGCTTCATCTGAAAAAGAGAAAGCGGACATCGAGGACTGTACTACTCATCAAATGATGGAATTAGGCTAAGAGTTTAGCGTAACTGGCGAACGACCAAACCTCTTCTACCCTAGCCTGGGGCTTTTTCCCCACTAAGAATTGCCGTCGCCTCAATTTCAATCTCCAGCTCCTCGAGCGCCAGCGCACGGACTTCCACAATCGTGTCCGCGGGATAGGGTGCAGAGAAAAACCGCTCGCGCAGCGCGACAATCTTTGGGAAATTCGCCATATCGGTCAAATAGATCGTCACTTTGATGACCTTAGCCAAGCTCGAGCCAGCGGCTTCTAGAACGGCCGATAGATTTTGAAATACCTGTTCGGCCTGCGCATCAAAGTCACCTACGCCGACAATCTTACCGTCTAAGCCGATAGAAGCCTGCCCAGAGGTTATCACCAGATTGCCTACGACGAAGGCTTGAGAGATAAGGTACGACTCAAAAGGGTCAGGAGTAGTCTTAATTTGCTGTGCAGTCATTCTCCAATGTCCTTCATCTATGGGCTATCGGCGGCTACTCGCCCAGCGGTCATCACTGCCTTCGACGCTCTATGGCTGCGCTCAGCGCAATCGTAGCAACGCTAAGCACTGTCCTTTGTGGTGAACGCTTCGTAGGCAGCTGCATACTCGGGGTGCCAGCGGGATAAAGCTGGGCGGTTTTGAATCAAATCGTCTTCCGCCCACTGAATTCGCAACTCATCGAGTTCTCGGGGCGACTCGTTGTCTGGACATAGCACATAGAAGTCGCCCGCTTGAACACGAGGCAGCATGAAATCGACCGTTTGCTCGGCAGTCCAGGAAAACGGCGGTTTTTCCGGTATGAAACGGGAAACCATCGGCGTGTACACAAACCCGGGCACTAATAAGTGAGCCGTTAGCGAACAGCCTTCGATGCTTCTGAGCGCATGGGCAACGCTCTCTGTATAGGCAAGTACACCTGCCTTGGAGAGATTGTAGGCGAAGTTGCCTGGGGGTCGGGTAATGCCCTGTTTCGATCCCGTATTAATAATTACCCCTGGTTCACCGCTCTCCAGCATTTTGGGAATGAAAGCTTGGCAGCCATAGATGATTCCCCACAGATTTACCGCGAGCGTTTGCTCAAGCTCTTCGTTGTTTTCCCAGGGAGCAGCTACCGGAAACCCGCGTCCTGCGTTATTCATTAGGCAATGGACTTTGCCAAAGCGTTCGAAGACTTGCGCACAAAGCGAGTCGACGTCCGCTTTACTCGTGACATCGCAGCTAACCGTCAGCACCCGGCTCGAATCCCCGGCTATCCCGACTAGTTGTTCTGAAGCAGTGCTTAAAGCCTCTTTGTTGCGATCAGCGATCACGATGTTCATACCTGCCACGACGTAGCGGCGAGCACTAGCGAGACCCAGGCCGCTTGCGCCACCTGTAACAACCGCCGTGTTTCCTACGTCTAACCATTCGCTCACATGACTCTCCAAAGCGGTGTAGTTATTTGCCTTTCATCTTATTGCTTTAGCGGCCGGGTAGGGAATACTTGTTCGGAAAGGGCCGATTCCCTAGAAAGCACTTTTAATCAAGCGAATTTCCGATGGGGTCACGGACTGCCCAGGGCTTGGCGTCGGAATCGCCCCCGCTTATCGATGAACCGCTTCTTTAGTGCGGTGAGGCGCAGCTGAGTTGATTGCCAGCTGCTGGCCGATGCTTGAATATCCTCGGCTGTAGTTTCGATTTTCTTTGAGTGCCCAGGAGAACACAGTGAATGTTTTAACGAAAACCCTTGTCGTTTTGATAATTACGTTTCTAGCCAGCGGTTGCATCTATATCGATGGTGAGCGCGTGAGCGGCGAGGACTGGCGAGAAACGCAGCGAGACAATCGAGAGGCGATCAGCGAGCTTGAGATCGGTACTACGCGTTCTCAAATCGTGAGAGAGCTCGGCACTCCCAACGACTCGGAAGCCTTCACGTTCAATGGCGAAGAGATGCGTGTGCTGTTCTATCGCACTCAGCGACGCCATTCCGACGGAGACACGACGCGCGACGAAACCACGCCGCTGATTTTTAAAAACGATGTACTCGTTGGCTGGGGGCAGGAACTGTATGCCGACCTGGAGCGCTAGCCGATCAAATAACTGCTGTTGCTACGGTGAGGCGAGATCAAGAAAGCTCGATATCAGCCGACGAGTGGCCCTTCAAATGATGGGAAACACCCAAGGATTCGGGGTCTTCGAGTGTCGTGCTTCATTGTATGAGCAAGAGTTTTAGTTGTCTGGCTCTTTCACGCCCGGTATCCAGTAGGGACGCTGCAAGGGCATCTCGTGATTTTTTTCTAAGACACCCTCGAGC
>JBCBZV010000035.1:0-35701 GCA_039815155.1 Pseudomonadota bacterium | reverse complement strand
TTGGCGTACCGCTCACAGTATTGGCCGACGGGTCCTGGCCACTGGAACTAGCTGTAAACATAGGGCTAAGAAGATGCACAATTAGCGCATCACTACGTTCTTAGTTTTATTGCATCCCAGACAATATTCATCGATTCCAAAAAAGCTTGTAATCGTTTCCGGCCAGCACAGTCGCGCCTCAGGTCTTAGCTAAAAAAGCGCTTGCGGCCGCAGCGGTATCCATAAAGTCTCGGAAGCGCCGCCATCGCCCCTCTTCTACCGTGATGATATGCGCGAAATCGGATTTGAAATCCACGCCAGTTGCGTTCGCAGTTAGGTGTAGGTGCCCCGTAACGGTGACTAAGTTCTGATCGCAGAGGAATTGTTCTGGCTCAAACACGTGGATTGTCACGCTAGTGAGCACCGTCTCAAAAAAGCTTCGCGCTTCCCTAAGGCCGTGATATTCACCGGCGTAGGGAATCGAGTTCGGCCCATAAAACTGAATCCACACGTTGCTTGCAAGGTGCTTCAGTATTCCGTCTACATCACCTGCACCAAAGCGTTCAAACACGTCTTCTGTGACTTTGATCGGCGTGAGATCCATAAATGCGTCCATCGGAATTTAATGTGTCTTAAGGACATATATTCCATAATACATTAAAGTAGGTCAAGCCTTGGCCGGTAGCCACTAAATCGCAGTGACCTTAGCCCGCGATACCGTCGCGGTCCAACGCGAGTGCCTCTTCGGCTATTCGCCCCAGCATTCTGAGTCCGTCCCGTATTTCGTCTCCCTCTAAACCCTGAATGATCTCCCTAATTACCTTCTCTGCGCGAGTGATCATGCCGGCTATGTAGCGCTCGCCATCGCTGGTTAGCGAAACCAGCTTTTCCCGGCCTGAGCGAGGGTCCTCACTCATACGCAGTAGCGGTTTGTCACCTTTCGCCATACTCCTCAGCGCTTTCGATACTGCGGAACTTGTAAGGTCAAACCAGGCAGAGATGCGAGCTTCTATATCTTTTCGCCGCATTGACTTCGCACTGCCACCTTCGGAATGAATGATCCACAGAATAACGGTTTGGTGCTGGGTCAGGATGCCTCCACGCAGCGCGTTTTCCACGGCGAACCCGACCCGATAGTGAAACGGATAGAACAGCTTCAGATAGTCAGCGGAGGCTTTTTCACGATCTAGCGGTGCTTTAGCAGGCGGCACTAATTTAGCCTCCGACGTAATCAAGGAGCCTAATCTTACCGAAGTCTAGGGCGGGAGGCCCTGTTAAAAACCAGTAAAAAAACAGATCTTCGAAGTAAAAGCGTCTTTACTTAATAGTGTCTTTAAGATAGTTTTTAATAAGTTCATATTCTCCAAAGCAAAAATAACAACAGAGGTGCCGCATGAGATACGAATTCCTGATCTTCAACTTCCACCGTTCTTTAGCCTCAATTCAACTATTCACTCTACTGGCATCGTCGTCTTGCTTATTTGCGAACAGCTCGGGATTTGCCCAGGAACTCGAGGAAGTATTGGTAACAGCGAATCGCCGCGCGGAACGATTGCAAGAGGTGGGCGCCACCGTATCGGCGTTCACTGATGATGCTCTAACGATCCGGTCGATTAATGAATTGGTGGACATCGCTCCTTACACACCGGGCCTTAATATCGCAAGTTATCAGACTGAAACCTCTTTCTTTGTCCGAGGAATCGGCACACCAGCGATCATCGCGGGAAACGACAATTCTGTCGCCACCTATTTGGACGACGTATTTTTATCCCGAGCGGCAGCGATCGGACCGGCATTTTTCGACATTCAGCGCGTAGAGGTTCTGCGGGGGCCGCAGGGCACCCTTTACGGAAGAAACGCCACCGGGGGTGCCGTCAAACTGGTTACCCAATCTCCCGGTGATGAGTGGGAGTACGAAGTCCGCGCCAGCGCAGGCAATTATTCTGCTACCCGCCTATTTGCGGCTGCTGGTGGGCCCTTGAGCCAGACTGTCCGCGCACGTATTGCTGTCCTTTCCGATCAGCGCGATGGCTATGCCCGCTTGCTTCGCCCAGTAAATACTACCCAGAGTTCAGATGACGTGGACGACCGTGATGCACTTTCTGCGCGTTTGAAATTCGAGTTTGACCTTGGTGACTCGGCGATGCTGACCGTGTCAGCTGATTACTTTGAGCAAGATGATCAATCTGCTGTGTTCTACTATGCCTCCGCCGGTTACGCAGACGAGATACCAGGTTGGTACCAAACACGCGAAGGATCGGTAACCGCGCCTTATTTTGCGGCTAAGGACCAAGCACGTCAGACTGCCCCGGGTTCAAGACGCATCTTCTCCGACGTCGACTACGGTTTAGAGACAGAAGTTTGGGGCCTAACCGGACGTCTGGATTGGTTGATCGGCGCGTATGACCTGACAGCGGTCGCGTCCACTCGAAGCACGGAGCCGTTCCTACAAAACGAGTTCGACCTTAGTGACGCATTTATTAACGTTTATCAGCGCGGTGAGGATCACGAACAAAACAGTCTGGACGTGCAGCTGTCTTCCGAGGAGGGGCAGCGTTTCCGCTGGGTCGCCGGGGGTTACTACTTCGACGAAGAGAACATCATAACTAACAACATCTTCGGCGACTTTTGGGAACCTATTCTGATTCAGGGTTTACTTGATCTTCAGTCCGCCGGTGTGATTCCAAGTTTCCCGGTGGACATTCCCGCCTCGCCGTTCTGCTGCGACCTCCGTCTAAACGGGACTCAAGAATCCGAAGCCTGGGCCGTGTACTTCGATGCCCAATACGATCTCACTGAAAAGCTGACTCTCAGTTTTGGCGCTCGCCAAAGCGAAGAAGAGAGGGATGGGAGACAGGACTTTGAGCTACTCGTCCTAGCGCCAGGCACAGAGGGAATTCGCTTCGCTCCCAATACGGCGTTGTTTCCAAATGCGGTCAGTGACAGCAGAGAAGGCGTGCAGCCCGATCCTTTTGGCTTTGTGGTGGCTCCCGTGGTGGGCCCAGAAACCTTCAGTGACTTCACACCGAAGTTTGCTGTCGACTACCAAGCCAATGATGAGTTGCTGCTCTATGCCAGCGCGCAAAAGGGATTCAAGAGTGGTGGTTACAACATTGGTAGTAGCCAGCGAACGCCGTTTAAGCAGGAGTCGATCTGGGGTTATGAAGCAGGACTAAAGTACGTTGCACCGGATGGCAGTTTGTCGCTCAACACTGCTCTATTCCACTACGACTATGAGAATCTCCAGGCTCAGGATAGCGTTGAGAATCAGCCGATAATCCGCAACGTCGGCGAAGCGAAAGTAGATGGGGTGGAAGTCGAGGGTCTTTGGCGCCCGCGAGACGGTTTTCAGCTTGATTTTGCGGTCGCCTACCTGGATGCACGATTTACCGAGGGGGTTCTCAGCGAACCGCTAAGACCGGCACCGCTGGATCAGCCGCCGGGCACGCTGCTACAGGATCTGGATGGCAACCGTCTTCCTCGCGCTCCGGAGTGGAAGGCGAGTTTGGGCGCTCAAGTCGGCTGGTCCCTGTCTAATTACGGGCGTGTGTTACTTCGGGCCAACTACTCCTGGCAAAGTGAAATCTTTTTCACTGTCTTCAATATTGAGAGTGGCTCACAAGACAGCTATGGGCTCGCAGATGCCCGTATCCAGTTCGAACACCAATCGGGATCTTGGGATCTTTCTCTTTACGGCCGCAATTTGGTAGACGAAACCTACTTTTCCAATCAGATTCTCACCGGCACTTTTTACGGCGCGGAGTTTGTCGGGAGCTTGGGGGCACCGCGTACCTACGGCCTGGAATTCGCTTACCGAATGTAGTGCCTCGCTACTTGCAATAGTCATGACCGCAAAGCGCTAGCAAGACTCTCCAAAGGATGGCGATAAGTGACCGGCAAAAACTTAAAACAGGACAAAGTAATGCAACACCCAGAGACGCCAAAAATAGCGGATGGCAACGAGTTCACGGCGGCTCAATTGAATAGTCCGGAGGTTATCGCTAACCCCTATCCCTACTATCATCTCCTGCGCTCAAAACCGCCTCAGTTTGGCCTGCTTGATTATCCTCCAGGTACAGTACCAGGTAAGGACGAACCTCGACCCGCCTGGGCATTTTTAAAATACGAGGATGTCGCGTTTATCGCGCGCAAACACGAACTGTTTTCCTCTCGCGACGAGATGCAGGAGCAATCCTCGGCACCGACCCTGATGCTGGTCAACGATGATCGTCCGCGGCACAAGTTTCTGCGTGGTATTGCGCAGCAGGCGTTTTCGCCAAAACTCATCGACCAGGACGTAGGTCCCTGGGCTGAGCGAACCGTCGCAGACATGATTAAGCGAATAGGTGCAGGCGAGCAGGACATTATGAAGACCTATGCAGTCGAGCTTCCGGCACGGTTTATGACTCGCCTTCTAGGCACCCCGGAGAGCGACTGGCCCCGGCTTCGAGATTGGGGAAACGCATTTATGGTGACCGCGGATTTTACCGCCGAAGAGCGGCAACAAAGTAATGCAAATCTTGCCCAGTACTATGTGGACGCGGTCGGCGAGCGAATAGCGGATATCCAAAAGGGCCGATCGGTAAGCGACGATTTAATGACCGCGTTTATTAGCTCTGAGTTTGAAGGGCAGCGCCTTACACCTGAGGAGGTGATTCGCTTTTGTATCACTTTGGTAGTCGCTGGAGCAGAAACCACGGTTTATTTTTTGGGCAACCTTGTCTCTACCCTTGTCGAATGTCCGCAGTACTTTGCTGCGCTAAAAGAGGACCGATCACTGATTCGCTACTTTCTGGATGAGTCGCTTCGACGAGACGGGCCTCCGCAGCGGCTGTTCCGTGTAGCGACAGAAGACTGCGATGTAAATGGCACGAAAGTCTGCGCCGGGGACTGGGTTGCTCTATTCTTTGCGGCTGCCAATCGGGATCCGGAGGTGTTTGAAAACCCAGACGAATTCCAGCTACCGCGTAAAAACGTGAGCCGCCATATGACCTTTGGTCATGGAATTCATACTTGCATGGGGTTTCGTGTAGCGAAGCTTGAGGGAGAAAAGCTACTTCAGGGGCTGCTCGATAACTTTTCCGGCGTGCGAAAAAGTGTAAAACCGGCAAGGCGCCAGTCCGGCGGTCTTCTCAACTACGGCTTTGAAACGCTGCCGCTAATCCTTGATAAGAGTGCTGTTTGAGAGCCTTTTCTCTGTGTGCCTGGCAAGGGTAGGGCGCGACTAACGCCTGGCAAACTGCATTAAAGCAACTAGGTAGACTAACGGTGCGATGAATCGACAACCATGATGGGTGTTACGAGTTCGACTTCTTCAGCAGCCCCATCCACCAGCGTGATCGATCTCATGGTCAAAGGAGCGCTGATCTGCGAGCGGTCTAGCTTTGCTTGCAGGATCGTCTCTGGGCCGTAGAAGACCGGTTTCAGTGCGATGCTCTGGTCTCTCCCTAGTTCGACATTGGCGGCGCTGAAGTTGGCCATACCTTCCCTATGGCGGACTAGAACGCGAATCCACTGGCTATCATCTTCCGCTACGTAACTATGTACGGCCCGCACGGTCAGATCACCGCTGACCTGGAGGGACTCCGCCAAGGCCTGATGATGCGTGCCTGGATCTAGGTAACGCTGGACGTAGCTATAACCAAAGACGATCGCCGCTAGCAGGATCGGTGTGGTGCTGAGCTGGGCGGTAGACAGGGATATCTTTTTTAAGCGTTTGAACGACAACCAGACTCCGGTAAACGAAAGCGTACAAAGACCCAGGCCAAACACAAACCATAGGATTTTTATTGTGAGCGACTGTCCCAATTCACCAAAGTGCAAAGGGTCGGCAATATCGTTGAGGTACGCGACCACACCGTTTTCCGTCGATCGGGAAACCTGAACAACGGACCCATCCACTGGATCTAACGAAACTCGGTTTGCTCTGTCTCGTACGATAGGATCGACCCAGCGACCCCAAACCATGATTGGCCGACCGGGAGAAGACGGGTAGAAAATTGCGCTCGGTACCCAATCGGGGATCGCGGCTTCGGCGCGCCGCACAATCTCGTCGGTTGGAATTCGCGGGATCACTGCTCCAAAGGCTTCGACCCGTTCCGCCGCTAGGCCAGTACGAGAGGGCTCGAATCGCTTCCCGGCGATGGCTCCGCCGAACTCGGCGAGATACCAAAGGCCCGTCACGGCAATCAGGACCAAAAACCACAGAGACCAGATGGCAATGACTTTGTGAAAGTCCCCAAGGAAGACTCGTAATCCGCTTTTCCGTCGCAGCCGGAAGGCCGCTACCCTTAAGCGCCCCGCAGTTTTTAGACCCGTGTAGAGAGACAGCAGCATCACTAAGCCCATGGAGCAAACGATCGGAAGGCTGATAATGCTTGGGGTAAAGAGGTAGCGGTGCAGATCGCGGAAGAAGCGTTGCACAGTCAGAGGATGAGTGCGTCCAGTGACTTCGCCGGTCCACTGATTTACATGCAGGAAGTAGCGGGTTCCAGCTGGCGTTTGCAGGGTTGCTCGATAAGCGAAGTAGTCCGCTTCGCCGCGTTGGAGCGTCCGCAGCGCATCGTTTGGCGCGGCTATCCGAACGGCTTCTTCGAGCGTGCCCCAGGGGACTCTGCTGTCATCTGGCTTGACTCGCATTTCCGGATGGAAGAGCCAGTCGATCTCATCGGAGATGACTGCGATCGTACCGGTGAACAGAACGGTCGCCAGCAGCAGCGCCAAATGAAAGCCGAGCCAACTGTGCAATAGAAACAGCTTTTGTTTCGGCGATTTCTCGTTGCGAATTTTGCCAGCGATCTGTTCGGGTGTAAGCGACAAGAGTTGGTTGAATTAGTGAATTCGTAGAGAGGGAATTGTCGCCGAAAGCTCTAGCCAATCAAACCAGTGCTCGGCGCGTCATCCCAGCTTTCTAATGTCGTGTGCGCCAGCTATCCTCAACCCATGAGCTCATACACCTGGGTCCTGCTTGCAATTCTTCTCATGTCGCTCGCCTTCTATGGTTACCGGCGACAGCATAGGGAGTTTGGTAAAGCACTCAAGCGACTCGCAGATCAGCGACTGACGGCTGCCCATAAAGCACGTTTTTCCTCCGGTGGGCTGACTTCGTTCCCGCGACTCGTTGTTTATCATCACGAGGGGCCGATTATGGTGTCAGCAATGGCTTCCGCTGGTGCGGCGGCAGGCGCGGGGCCGTTGACGTTTGGACGCCAAACCTTGACCCGAATTTCACCGCTTCAATTTAAGCTCGTGCGCAAGACTCGATCGGTCCAGAGCCTGGTTGATCGGCCCGCAGGCGGATCAGCGTCGGAGCCTGGAAGTGTTTCGCTTCGCAGAGACTTCTTTATAGAAACGGACTCGCCTGACTGTTTTGAGAAGGTCTTCGCAGCGGAATTGGAGAGTGAGGTGGCAAAAGCCGTTTCTGTCTCCCGAGTCACTTGCGGAGAAGAGGTGCTGACAGCTAGTGTCGAAGGCCTGTGCACGGACGAAGCAACGCTGCTGTCGATCTCCCAGTTGGTTGGTGCCGTTGCGGATCAACTGGCGGAGATTCACCATCAAACTATCGAGATCAATGGAACGGATAAGCTCTCCCAAAAACAAGAATAAGGATTCAGTTCGATGGAGCTAGGAAAGGATTTACTGGAAGCAGTCGGGCCGCTTAACTTCGACCCCAACGAAGTGAGGTTACGTTTTGCAGCAGCGCGAGATAAACGTCTGCGCGAGGACGGCAATGATCAATTTATCGAAGTGGCCGCCGAGTTCTCCGACTACAAAGACGATCCCTACCTTAAAGCGCCGATGACCAGAGACCCGCTAAAGGACACGGTGGAAGTCGCGATTATTGGCGGTGGTTTCGGTGGCCTGCTGATGGGCGCTGAGCTCAAAAAAGCCGGCATCGATAGTGTGCGGATTATCGAACAGGGTGGCGATTTTGGCGGCACCTGGTATTGGAATCGGTATCCCGGAGCAATGTGTGATGTCGAATCCTATATCTACTTACCGCTGCTGGAAGAACTGGGATACCTGCCTAAGCAAAAGTACTCCTTTGGACCGGAGATACTCGAACATAGTCGACGGTTGGCTCGGCATTTTAATCTCTACGAGAACGCTTGCTTACAGACTTCGGTCACCGAACTGCGATGGTCTTGTGAAGAAGGCTTATGGCGCATAAGGACCAATCGCGACGATGACCTGAGCGCGCGCTACGTGGTGATGGCAAACGGTCCCCTGAACCGACCCAAGTTACCTGCAATTCCAGGCATAAACGAATTCGAGGAGCACAGCTTTCATACTAGTCGCTGGGATTATGCTTATACCGGCGGCAATTCAACGGGTGGTTTGGACAGGCTCAGCGACAAACGAGTAGCCGTTATCGGCACTGGTGCAACCGCTATTCAGTGCGTCCCTCATCTCGGTGAATGGGCAAAAGAACTGTATGTTTTCCAGCGAACGCCTTCCATGGTCAACCCTCGCAATAATCGTGCTACGGATTCGGAATTCGCCGAGGAACTTCTCGCTGAGCCGCTGTGGCAGAAGAAGCGGATGGACAATTTCCAAAGCAACATGGAAGGCGCCGCGCCGAACACCGATGCGGTGAACGACGGCTGGACCGAGCTCGCGGCGAGAGTGACGCACGCTGCGGTGATCAACATGGAACAGCGGCTTCGTCGCGAGCTGTCGCTTGAAGAGGCAGTGTGGTTGGTAGAAGTGGAAGACTTCAAGAAAATGCACGAAGTCTACGATCGTGTGGACGGTATTCTGAACGATCCAGAGCTGGCGCGGAGCATGAAGCCCGACTTTCGTTCAATGTGCAAACGTCCGTGCTTTCATGATGAATACCTACAGACCTTCAATCGTGACAACGTCACCCTGGTCGACACGGAAGGGCGTGGTGTGGACGAATTTCTTTCCAATGGTGTTCGCGTTGGTGAGCAGGTTTACGAAGTCGACTGCGTTATTTTTGCAACGGGCTTTGAAGTCGGCACAGGCTTCTCTCGCCGCTGTGGCTACCCGATTTACGGCCGCGATGGATTGTCCTTGAGCGAGTACTGGGATAAGGAGCGGGCTACGTTTCAAAGCTACATGGTCAGCCGATTCCCGAATCTGTTTAACCTTGCCATCGGTCAAAACGGTGTGACTCCGAATCAGACTCATTCCCTCGCTGAGGGAGCAAGACACGTCACTCACATCATTCAGGAGGCGACCGCAAGAGGCAGAAAGACTGTCGAGCCCACGAAGGAAGCGCAGGACAAATACACAGCGGAGTTCAAGGCAGCGGTCGATCCGCTACAGGCCGATTTTTTTGCCTCCTGCACGCCGGGGTACCTGAACAACGAAGGCAGCGTCGAGAACTTTTCAATCGCCACAGAAAGCTATGGTCCCGGTGCACATCAGTTTTTTAGCGAGCTCGCGGCGTGGCGCGATACAGGACTATTTCAAGGCCTTGATTTCTGCTAACTGAATCGGTCCCATAGCTCACCGCAGGAGCACAGCGCCCGCGACTAAGGAAGGGCGGGTTTAGATATCTCCAGCCCCGAGATCATACCGGTGAGACTTTAGGCAGCGCAGGTGTCCGTTGCGCTGTGCGGGTTCGCGGTTTCGTCTGTATCTCCAACCGCGCAGGGTTCCGAATTAACCCCAAGTAGTATGAACACTAAATCGAGGTCATAGGCGGCTGCCAGCTTTGCAAGTAAGTCGGCTCGTGGGATGCGAGTCCTGCCCGTAAACCAAGAGTGCGCCGACTGCCAGGTTATTTCACAAGTATTCTTGATAGTGCTCCGTAGTTGGCTTTCGTCCACTCCCTTTGCACGAAGTTGATCAAGCAGCCGCTTGACCGTCTCAGACGGAACCCATTTATCGTAGTTTGCTTGCCTCACAGCTAAGGTACTCCCTAAGGAAATTACTGGGGTAGGCTGGTTTAGACCGGAAAGTTGTTCCCCGAAAGGCAGGTAGGTAACGCTGCCTTTCGGGGCTGTGGTTACGAATCAAAAGTTGTAGCGAAACTCTAGTCCATAGCTTCTTGGCATACCCCTGACTAAATAGTCTTGGAAGAAGGCGTTCAAATTGAGACCGTAGGTGTAATACCCCTCGTCCGCAATGTTTCTCGCCCAAGCTGAGATAGAGTAGGTCTCCGTACTATAGGCAGCACGAGCATTAAACAGCCAATAACTTGGATTTTGGCAGGCCAGTTCCGGGCTTGCTAAAAGCGTACCCTGTCCCGGTCCCGGTTGATCGCAGGGGGACTGGTTGTAGTTGTTAAAAGGATCGAACCAGTACTCACCCATGTACTGCGCTTCGCCGTAAATTACGAACTCCGCATCCTGAGATTCCCAGGCCCGCCACTGAGCGCTTAAGTTGCCGCTCACGTTAGGTGCGTTCGGAAACTCATTACCACCAATATTGGCACCATCTTCCGACAGCACCTGATCGTCGTATTCGGTTTCGAGGAATCCCAGAGAGGCGTTCAGCAGCAGTGTGTCGGTCGCCTGCCAGCTCAATTCCGCTTCGGCACCGTAGACTTCTCCATCCGCACTGCGTAAGAACGAAGTGGCGCCTACGATTTGAGCGATCTGCTGACCTGCATAATCGTAATAAAAGGCGGCCGCGTTGATTTGAAGGCTCCCATCGAGCAGCCGTGTTTTGAACCCGGCTTCAAACGCATCCACCGTTTCAGGCTCCACAAAGAACACTTGCGATATGTCCTGATAGGCAAGCGCATTGTAGGTACCGGCGCGATAACCCGCCGCATAGGATCCATACACCATGGTGTCGTCGTTAATACGATACTGGGCGATCAATCGACCGGTAAGCTCGCTAGTAGACTCATCTTGATTCACCCGCGGCACTGAATTGATGTCGAGAGCGACTCCGGCGGCGACATCTTCTGGTACGAAAATATAAGGAACGAGCGAGGCTACGGGCGTGCCTCCAAGATTGTGGATAAGCGACACCGCATCCTTATACTCCACATCGTCCCAGGTATAACGAAGGCCGAGCGTCAGCGAGAAGGCATCGTTGACGTCGTAGACCACCTCTCCGTATATCGCGGTGGATGGACGTTCAAGAGTGAACTCCTGGCTCGCTAGGATGTTCGCAAACGGCGGTGCCCCAGCGGCTTGGCACGCTCCTTGGACTGCCGTGCCCCCGGCGGAGTTAGTCAGCGCCACGTCCGTGTTGAAAGCGATCAACGAACGAGCATCGAAGAAACCATTGGGGTTTACGACGACCGGTGCACAGTTAGCCGGGTCAGTCGGATCCAGCCCGTCCTGTACCGCGAACAATGGTAGCGTTCCGATCGAATTGCCGACCGCGACCGCCGGGTTGAAGTAGGTATCGGGGAGACCTGCACCACTCAGAAGCGGTTGAAGGAATCCGAAGAAGTCCGGCTCGTTGGCAGTGAATATTTCGTCCGATCCATTGTAAAGCCCGCCGATAAACTTGAGCCGGTCGCCGGTGTAATCAAACCGGAGATCGATGTTGTAGCTCTCGCTCTCAGAAAAATAGCGTATTGCGCATACATCAAGGAACGAGCCATCGCACTCAAAGGGCGAGAGCTCATACTCCGCCTCGTCGTAGCCCAAAATGCCTGTAAAACCCCACTGATCGTTTATCTCATGCTTCAGCGTCAGGCTCACTCCTTGACTGCTAGTGAAGTAGGTGCCCGCCGAGTCTGATTGGAGTTCTTCTAGCTCCGGGTCGGCGATAAGGGGTACGCCGGCGCCATTAGTTCCTCCTTGTAGATAACCCGCCCCTATCGCTATGTCCTGACGCGGGTCGTTTTCAGCCCAGTAGACTTTCGCAAAAAGTTCCGTACGCTCGCTGGGTTGCCACAGCGTTGAAAGGCGAAATGCTTCCGATGAGGTCTCCGGATGGCTAGTACCCGTGAGCGTATTATCAACGTAGCCGTCTGCCTGTGAGCTAATGCCAGCTAAGCGAAAGCCGAGCACATCGGGGATTGCTGTTATCTCAAGGGCTCCGCTTACATCCGTGGTCGAAAAATTGCCCACCCGGGCGTTTATGAACCCGCTGACCCCTTCCTCGAGGCCAGGCCTCACCGTATTGACGTTTACCGCACCCCCAGTCGTGTTACGACCATAGAGGGTCCCTTGTGGTCCTCTTAGTACTTCGATTCCCTCAAGATCATAGAGCTGTTGTCCGTGCGCTGCACGAAAACTCTGATAAACCTCGTCGACATACACGCCCACCGGAGATGCGGTTGCGGCGGAAAACTCGTTCGCCACGGAGATACCGCGAATCGAAAAATTCGGTTGGGTACGACCGTATGCGCTCGTTACCTGGATATTAGGTACGGAGCCCATCAAATCCGAGGTTTCGAGGATTCCCTGCTCACGCAGGCGTTCCTGAGGAAACGCGGTAATAGCCTGAGGTACGTCCTGAAGGTTCTCTGCACGTTTCGACGCGGTTACCAGAACTTCTTCGAGCTGCTGGGTGAAGCCCGCAGAAGCCCACAGAGACATACTAATTGCGACGCAGAGTTTGCTTTTGCCATTTCCGACCATGCTCTTCTCCTTGTAATGATTTATTAATGAGCCGTTAATCTTTGCTACTAGTTCGTCAAGATCGAGCTGTACTCCAGGTATTCTTCGACACCTTCCGGGCCAAACTCGCGCCCCAAACCGGAGTCCCGCCAGCCGCCAAAGGGCGCGGCGAAATCCAGGATTTTTTTCGAATTAATGCCGATAGTTCCCGTACGTAGCTGACGGGCGACCGCTTCCGCACGCTCCGTATCCTTTGACCAGATGGAGCCCGACAAGCCGTAATGAGAGCGGTTGGCCAGCGCAATAGCCTGATTCAGGTCATCGTAGCGATGCATTACTACGACGGGGCCGAACACCTCTTCCTGCCAAAGTTCGGAATCAGCATGGTTCGTTTCCAAGAGCCGTGGAGCCACTAGTGCGCTTGTTGTGTAATCGCGCTCCGCAGCGGATGGCTGGTTGAGTAGGCCTAAGCCTTCATCTGTGGCTCGCTGTGCCATCGCCTTAATTCGCCGTGCCGCATCGGCACTAACAACGGGACCAATGTCCGTGCTAGCAGTACGCGAGTCACCGACCTCAAGGCGATCGAACATCTCAACCAGTGCTGCGCGAAGCTCTTGGTAGCGACATGAGGGAACTAGCAGGCGGCTTTGAGCGCCGCACACCTGCCCATTGTTTTGCAGCATTGCGAGGAATAGCTGGTGATGGACAGCGTCCAGCTCCACATCGTCGAGAAGGATGGCTGCGGACTTTCCGCCCAGTTCCAAGGTACAGCGGGCTAGCCGATCCGCGCATGCACGGGCGACGGAGCGTCCCGCTTGTGAACTACCAGTAAAACTCACTTTCTTAAATGCCGAACTAGCGACTAAAGATGCTCCACATTCTCTTCCGCCGATAAGCACTTGCAGATAGCCCTCGGGGAGGGGGAGCTTGGAGAGATGCTCGGCAAAACGCTGCATTGACAGCGTGTTCTCTGGACTCGGCTTCAGCAGAATGGGACAGCCAGCGATAAGGGCTGACGATAGTTTCGCGCAGGCTAAAAACAACGGAACATTCCAGGGTACGATTCCTAGGCACGGTCCAACCGGATGTTTGATAACCCGCACTTGACCGCCTCGCGCTGCTGGTCTGACTTCCTCGAACTGGAAGCGTTCTCCTAGGTCTGCCATAGACCGTAGCAGCGCAGTGGCTGAATGGACTTGAAGCGCTTCAGCCTGATTGCTCGGACAGCCGTTTTCTAGGGTGATGGTTGTCGCTAAGTACTCTGTATCTTTTTCCAGCAGGTCTGCTAGCGCCCGAAGTGCGTTGCAGCGCTGTCTTAGGTCAGGTTCTTGCGCAATGCTCGTGGAGCTTAAGTTTTTGATCAGCGACTGCAGCTGCGTGCTACCTGGTTCGCGGTGCTCTGCGAGTGCTTCCCCGGTGACCGGAGAAACGATCGCATATTCGCTGTTCTTTGCACTGAGCTCTTGAGTTCTAACGCGCGCGGTTTCCATTTTTAGACCGCTCTACCAGCTGCAGCTTCTTCAGCTCGATTTCGTCCCGAGGCCCGTATCAGCGCCTCGTGAAGCTCAAACCAGACCGTGTGATAACTATCGATTAACGGCGCTGCTAGGTAGCGCTGCTGACCGCTCTCTACTTTTTCAAAGGCCTTCGCAAGTCGAACTCCATAGAACGCTAGTAATGGCCAAGAAGGAGCAAGATCATGCAGCGCATCGACGAGAGACTGGTGCTTCACAAACATACGCTCTTTTACTTGCCCATCGTAAGCATCGTCCGAGTGATCATTGGGCACTGGACCATCGGGACCTGCTCGCATTTGCCAGTCCGCTAGAGCTTGTTTGTATTCAGCATTGACCGATTCGAAGTTTGCGTAAAACTCTTCAAGACTCGCGCTATTCCCTTGCTCCCGCTGCTCTTGCAAAAGCTGCTCAGCTCGCGCTTTACCCTGATCCGTGAGTTTTATCCCCATGCGAGTTGTTTCCAGCAGAGCTTCCTTGGCGAGCGCATCGAGCGTGCCTTCGATGGTGTCTGGCGCCGTGTCGCAAGCCTCGGCGAGTATCTCGGCCTTAGCGAAGCCCTTAATCGATAACATATGTATTACGCGGTCGTGCATGCCTTTGCTCCTGACAGTGCTGCATGATCGAAGACGACAAGGGCCTCTTCCCGCCAATGGTCACGAACTCGTGCTTTGTGGATTTTGCCGCTGTCTGTCAGTGGCAGTGCGGTTTGAAAGGCAATCCAGCGAGGTTTCTTAAAGCGAGCGAGGCGTTCATCAAGAAAATCGCGTATGGCCTGCGCGGTTGTCAGCGTGGGATCGCTATCGAGCGCCAACTCAATAACGGCAACTACAGCTTCACCAAGATCAGAATCATCTACTCCGAAGACCGCGGCCTCTTTGACCTTCCTGTATTCGTACAGCGCGGCTTCAACTTCTCTTGGATAGATGTTGACGCCCCCAGAAATAATCGTGAATGCGAGGCGATCAGTGAGATACAGATATCCGGCGTGATCTACGTATCCAATGTCACCCATGGTTGCCCAACCTTCACGGCTGGTGGCTTGTTCGCTCTTTTCCGGATCGTTGTGATAGCTCAACGAACCCCGCCCAGAGAAGTAGACGGTACCTGTTTGCTTTGGTCCCAAGCGTTCGCCGGAATCACCGAGAATATGCACGGCGCACCCCCAAGGTCGTCCTACAGAACCGGGTTTCTGTAGCCACTCCTCGCTGGTGATGTGGGTAAAGCCAATGCTTTCTGTGCCAGAGTAATATTCGTGGAGAATCGGTCCCCACCAAGCGATCATCTCTCGTTTTAATCCAACTGGGCAGGGCGCTCCCGCATGGATAGCACAGCGATGAAGTGGCGCCACAAGTGCTTCTTTCTGCGCCGGTTCGCAATCGAGTAAACGCCTAAACATGGTTGGCACCCACTGGCTGTGCGTAACCTTTTCTCTACCGAGTAGCTGAAGTGCCTCCGGTGCGGAGAACTTATGCATTAGAACTATCGTGGCGCCGATACGAAGCAGCGTGGTAGCGAATCGCAAGGGAGCTGCGTGATACAGCGGCGCGGGAGAGAGAAAAACCGAATCAGTATCGAAAGCAAAGAGTGAGCGTAAACGTTCGCTCCGTCCGCCATCGCTGCCTAAAACAGAGTAGCTCAGTGGTTTGCGAACTCCCTTCGGCTTCCCAGTTGTTCCGGACGTATACAGCATGTCACCGCCCTCAACAGGATCGGTTTCGCCGGGAGCATTTTCGACGGTAAATAGGCGCGTTATCTCTTCAAAGCAAATTGCTGTGCAGCCTGCTTGCCTAAGTTGCGCAGCGTCAACGAGCCCGCTCAATTCCTGACCCAAAAAAAGAAGCGTCGCACCGCTGTCGTTTAATATGTAGTGAAGATCCTCTGATGTGATGTGCGTGCTTAGCGGTAGCGCATACAGACCTGAACGTTGCGCGGCAGTGACTGCCGCAAGAAACTCTGGCCCGTTTGGAGCGATAACAGCCAAAACTGAACCGCGCGTAAGACCGTGATCCCTTGCAAGTCGAGCGATTTTTCTTGATGCCGCATCAAGAGCAGCGTAAGAAATTCGACGTTCTTCAAGCACCACTGCTGTTTTAGTGGGGCTATGGCGGGCGACTTCACCGAGATGCATTAGCTGTCATCCCGGTTCAAGTGGGTGACTTCATTGACTGAAAGCACCGACATCTTTCCACCTAGGCCAATATGCAGGCGAGTCACGGAGGCGTGGTGTGGCGCAAAATTTGTTAGGCCTTTTAAACCCAGCAGTTCGGCAAGGATTAGATTTATCGGTAATCCGTGTGTGGCGACCGCAGTCCGGCCGCGAGTGCTATGTGCAATATCCTGAAGAGCTGAGGTAACTTCCCGACGGAAGAGCTGCTCATCGCCCCCGAGAGTGCCCACTGGATCGGCGAGAAAATTCGCCCAAGGTTGCCCGCCTTGCCGACGCAGCGCCTCGACGCTTACATAGCTCGCACCCCAGCGATCAACCTCGGCAACGCCCTCAGCTACTTCCACCTCGAGCTTGGTGCGGCTCGCTAGGGCATCAGCAGTCTGGCGAGCGCGAAGCAACGGGCTAGTGATGATTCGATCTATTGGTTCCAGTGCCAGCCTGCCGGCCGTTTCTGAAGCTTGTCTCCTACCGCGAGTAGACAGCGGCGGATCTTCAGTACCGTGACTCAGGTCGGGTTCGCCATGCCTTATAAGAATCAACTGCATCGCGGCTTCTCTGCATTCAATGTAGTGTCGCCGGCCGCGGAGGACTTAGCTTGACGCAGGGCGTGGAAGCCTCCATCAACCTTGAGTTCGACACCGTTTACCCAGCGCGCTGCGTCGCTTAGAAGAAACTGGATAGGAGCTGCTATTTCCTCCACCGCGCCGTGCCGTCCTACGAGCTGAGCTGCAGCATCGATACGCTCTTTGCCCATACTGGCTTCGAAATCAGCAAGAATCGCTGTGTTTACAGGACCGGGGCTGACTAGATTGGCCCTAACACCGGAGGCGGCAAATTCTGGAATTCGCGACATCAGCCAGTAATTCAGCAATCGTTTGGACAGGACATATGCGTCCGCGCCGTTCAAACCAGCTTGCGTCAACTGCTGAAGTGCTTCCTGATCGGGTAGGGCGATGAAGGTTTCGAGACGTTGGTCGGACCAATCGCATCGATGCGCTGTAACTGAGGAAACGAACACCGATGCTGAGCCCGCAGTCAACTTGGGAAGGCAAGCTTCGAACAGCCTTCGCTGGCTGAAGAAATTCACACGCAGCACGGTCTCAGGCGGCAGGGTCCCAGGCACTCCGGCGACAGCCGCCACCGCGTCTATTTTATCGGGCAGTTCATCTATTGCTGCTGCGACTTTATCCGGGTAAGAAAGATCCGCCTGGATGAAGCTGTCGGCTCGGGCAGGCGTTTTGTCGATGGCGATGACATGGGCACCGTCTTCGGCTAGTAAGGAGCTCAGCGCAGCACCAATCCCTCGAGCGGCACCGATCACCAAAACCGTCTTTTTATCGAGAGTATTGCTCACGTCCAGCGCACGGGAAGTTTTTCCAAACCGGCAAACCAAAATGATGGAATGCGTTGTGCATCGCCTGCGAGTTCACAGCTAGAAAAATGTTTGAAGAACTCCTCAAAGAAGATCTGCGTCTCCATTCGCGCCAGATACGCGCCAAGGCAAAAGTGCTGCCCAGCACCGAAACCAACGTGCGAGTTTGGCCAGCGATCGATGCGAAATTCCTGTGGGTTCTCAAACACAGCTGGATCGCGATTCGCCGCGCTAAAGTAGAGCACGAACTTGCTTCCTGCCTTGGCAGTCAGACCGAATATTTCCGCGTCCTCTGACAGGGTTCTGCGCATGTGGATCACCGGCGTGACCCAGCGCACCATTTCTTCGGTTCCAGTTTTTAACTTGCGGGGATCGCGGCGCAGCTCGTTCATTGCGCTTGGCTGCAACAGCAATTGTTCGAGGCCACCCGCTAGCAGGAAGCGAGTCGTTTCGTTGCCGGCGATGACCAGCAGCAGAAAATAGGCATCGAGCTCCTCTTCGCTCAGCTGATTTCCGCTTTTATTCTGCGAAACCAGGGCGGAGGCAACATCGTCCCGGGGCCGCGTTCGTCTATCTAGCGCGAGCTCGCGAAAATAAGAGAACAGATTGCTTCGGGCAAGGTTTTGCTCCTCTTCCGTCGCTAATACGCTGCTCATGGTGTTGGCTTGCTCGACCAGGTATGCCCGGTCTAATTCAGGCACCCCGAGAACTTCGCCAAACACCGTCATGGGGATCGTAAGTGCTACATGCTCGACGAAGTCGAAATTTTCACCGCGCGGTGCCTTCAAGATTATGTCACGCACGATCTCCTGAACGCGTTCGCGCCGGAGTTCGAGCAGCGGTTGCGCCAGCGCTCTGCGTCCGAAATCACGGAGGTATCGATGCATCTGCGAATCCGCGTTGTGGACACTTGGAGCGCCTTTTCCTTCGGCCCGCTTATCGGCGATTTGCGTACCGCTACCCGACAAAAATAGTTTGTGATTTCGCGCTGCTTCCCCAACGTGGTCATAACGAGTGAGCACATAGAAACCCGGGCCATCTTCCTCCGGGTGAAAAACAGGGGTGTGCAGGGCCCGAAGCTCGTCGAAGTAAGCGTGTTCGCGCCGTTCCTGAAACAGCGCTATGTCGAGCAAACTCGGCGAGGTGGGTCGAGGGGCTATTGCGTTCACGCTTTGTCGTCCGACAGCGCTTCTGGAAACAGTGTGCGAGTCCAGACCGTATTACATGTTTTTCCTATCGCCGTGAGTTGCTCATCACTGGGCAGTTCCTGCGCCAGACCTATCAGCACGTAGGCCATCTGCTCAGACATAGCTCCGAGTGCTTCGGCCGTCAGGTGCGCGTCGAGTCCAGTTGCTAAGCCGCGGCTTTGCAGCTTATCGATATAGCGGTGTGTCCGTGTGACGAAGCGCCCACGCATCGCGAACCAAATGTCTCGGAAACAGCCCTCATTGGTGCTCGCAGCTGCCTCCCTAGCGACCCGGAGTAAGCCGCGGCGTTTCGCATACTCATGGAAGAAGCGAATGTTGAAAGACTCTAGCTGTTTCAGCGGATTGCTGCTGCGATTACGGGTTTCATCGCCCTGGGTAGCAGCCCCTAGCTCTTTATAGAGCTCGAGTAGCAGCTCTTGGAGAATCGCGTCCTTGTCGGAAAAATATCGGTAGAACGAGCCATGTGCCACCGCCGCGAGCTCTGTGATATCCGCGACCCGCGTTTGCTCATAGCCCTTTAGGGCGAAAATCTTTGCACCTGCGTCTAACAGACCCTGCTTTGTGGTTCTCGCTTTTTTCGTGCGTGGAATTTCGAGCTCTCGACCGATCAACTCACGGATCTTAAGCGTTCCATCGTGGTCCGCTTCAAGCTCGGGTGTCATGGCACTGTCGATAGATTCGAGGTTGCGCTCGTTGCTAGCGTTGGTCACTCGCATCTCCCTGCGTCGTTTATTAGTAATTAGCTGACAGAGACACCACAGCGGTCCCGTTGTCGTGTCGTTTACATCGACCTTTCACAAGCGAGTCGATTGAGCCTTCTTAGTTAGGGCTGAACACGGCTGTTTGTCCTGACCTTGAGCTCTAAGCGGAGCCAAAATCGTTGCAAGGGATTGCGCTGTGGCCCTATTAGGTATAACTTTTAGTGAAAGTGATGTCAATGTCATAAAAATAATAGGACCAAATTTATGGCGTACGATCGCGTGCGTGCTGTCTCGGAAATAACCGCAGCTAGCCTTTCACAAGGCCGATGGCCGATAGACAACGATCCTTCGACTCGATATCCCATTTACACCCGCGCCAATATCGGTGAGGTGTTCCCGGATGTTGTGCGACCCTTTTCCTGGACGCTTTGGGGAATAAACCACTCGGAGCCTGGTTGGCGACAAGCGCTGATAAATCTCGGGGCTTTTGATGCGGAAGAGTTCACCGCCGATCGCATGGAGATGCTTAGTGTTTTCGGTGGGTACGGCTACTTAAACGTGTCAGCAAGTCGAATTTTTGGCCGCCGTGCGCCGGGATTGTCCCCAGAAGGGATAGACGCCAGTTTTTTTGGGGAACAGCCAGACGTACCTCCCTACCTAGAGTCTTCTACCGATGCATCACCTAAACATGAGGAGCGACTCGGCGCTACGATCGCCTGGGTGCTGTCATCGCCTGAACTTCCCGAGCTTCTTGAAACGCGGGCTAAACTGCTAGAGCTGAGAGATGCGCGACCCGCTCTCGAAGAGCTAAGCGACAGCGATCTGTTGGACCGTTGTTTGGCTATATGCGAAGCGGAGTGGGAACCGCTTTGGGTGCGTCACATCATGGCTACCTATCACTCGATGATTCCAAGCGGTGTGATCGCGCAGATTTGTGCGTCAGTAGCTTTACCGCAGCTCGCGGCCGATATCCTGGCGGTAGCTGGCGAGGTCGATTCTGCTTTGCCGGCAAAACGTTTGTGGCGGCTCAGCCGGATGGTCCATCACGACCTTGCGCTGCAGCAGCATTTTGCCGATGGTATCGACGGACTGAGAGAGCGTATTCACAGGGATCCCAGACCGTCCTGCCAAGAATTTCGCTTTGCCTTTGAGGCGTTTATCAACGAGTTCGGTTTTCGCGGTCCCAACGAGTGGGAAGTTGCTTCTCGCTGCTGGGAACAAGATCCGAGCGCCCCACTTTCCGCGATAGACATTATGCGACGCAGCGACGAGACCGCATCTCCGGATGCAAGAATGAGCGAGAGAGGCGAGGCTCGCGAAGAGGCGCTTCAAGAAGTACGTGACCGTCTAAGCTCCGAGCCCGAAGTTCTCACCCAATTCAACGCCGCTGTTAGCGCCGCGGCGGTGTTTTTTGCCGCGCGGGAGCGAACGCGAACGAATTGCGCGCTGCTCACCCATGAAATGCGCATGCCCATGTGGGAGCTAGGAAGACGCTATGTGGAACGCGGTCAATTTGCGGCTGCAAATGAATTTTCTATGCTATTGGTCAGCGAGTGGCAAGAGGCGCTAGCCAGTGAAACGGACCTTAGCCGTCTTATCGAGGAGCGTGCCAATCGTTGTAAGACGCTCGAGGCGGTTGAGCCACCATTTATCGTCGCCGGGGAGGTGCCCGACATCAGTAGTTGGCGCTCGCGTGAAGGAGTTGGCGACCAAAGTATTGTCACCTCGATTGTTGGTCAACCTGGCTGCGCCGGTGTAAGTCGAGGTCCGGCAAGAATTGTTCACGATCCCGCCAATCCGGGAGAACTCGGCCCAGGTGACATTCTCATTGCTCGGCATACGGATCCGTCCTGGACACCCTTGTTCTCTGCCGTGTCCGGAGTGGTTGTGGATGTGGGTGCCACCGTCAGCCATGCGGTGATCGTAGCGCGCGAACTCGGTGTGCCCTGCGTGACTTCTGCGACAGACGCGACCCGGCTAATTACTGACGGGGCCATCGTGGAGGTGGATGGGGGTGCGGGTACGGTGACGATCATTGACGCGGCGGCGACATGATTTTTCGTTTCGACCATCCGCACGAAGGAAACAAAGAGCAAGTTGCGCAGCTGGTAGGCGGCAAAGGCGCCAGCTTGTGGGCTATGCAAACGCTGTTGAACCTGCCCACCCCGCCCGGGTTCACAATCGGCTGCGATTACAGTCGTGAGTTTGACCAAGTCGGCCTCACCGAGTCTTTGAAACGTCAAGTCACGCAGCATGTAAATGAAATAGAGGCAGTGCTTGGGCGGGGGTTTGGCGATCCAAAGAAGCCCTTGCTGCTGGCCGTACGCTCTGGGGCACCCGTTTCCATGCCGGGCATGATGGATACGGTGCTAAACCTCGGTGTCACACCGAATACGGTAGCGGGACTCGAAGCCGTCTCCGGCAGCCGCCAATTTGCCTTGGATACGTTCTACCGATTTTTGAAGATGTACAAACAGCATGTCGTCGAGCCGGTAAACGGTGCTGTGCCTGGTGGCTCGCCACGGTCAGACGGCAGCGGCGTGCAAGCTCATGATCCTGATGACTGCGATCTCGAAAAAGTGATCGCGCACATGCAGGCGGAGATCGAAGCGCTGTTGGGCCCTGAGGCACTTCACGACCCTTACCGCCTTCTGCACGAAACCATTGCTGCCGTGTTTCGATCTCGTCATTCCGACGCTGCCCGAACTTATCGCAAGCTTGAGGGGCTTCCCGAATCGCTGGGCACCTCGGTAACGGTACAAGCGATGGTGTTTGGAAATATGGGGGAGAACTCTGGTACGGGCGTTGTGTTCAGTCGAAACCCTAAAAATGGCGTCAAGGAGCTAACCGGGGATTGGATGAATGATTCTCAGGGTGAGGACGTTGTAGCCGGCATCGGCGAAACCGAACCGGTTCAGTGTATGAGAACGACCATGCCATCCGTTTTTAGCCAGCTTGAGGACCATGTTGCCGCTCTCGAAGCCTACTATCGCGACATGGTTGATATCGAATTCACCGTTGAACGGGGCAAGCTTTGGATTTTGCAGGCTCGAGTGGGAAAGCGGAGCCCTGCTGCGACCAGCAGAATCGCGGTGGAGTTAGTGGAGGCTGGCAGTTTTGGTGTCGATCGAAAGGAAGCGCTCCGCCGAGTGCCCGGTCAACTCTTTGTGCGCGCTGCCGCTCAGCAAGGTACCTTCGATTCATACCTTACGGAAGCGATAGGTGCTTCACCCGGAGTCGCAACCGGTGCAATCGTCTTCACCTCCGAGGACGCTGTTGAAGCTGCGGAGCAGGGGAAGGATGTGATTCTTGTTCGTCGGGAGACGTCCCCGGCGGATGTGCATGGCATGGCAGCCGCAGTTGGGATTCTGACCACCCTGGGCGGATTGATGAGCCACGCCGCAGTGGTGGCGCGGGATTGGGCACTACCGGCCGTTGTCGGTGCCACCGAACTCGATATTCTTGAAGACGGTTTGCATGTAGGCGAGGACCACATACGCGCTGGCGAGATAATCTCAATAGACGGCACAACAGGTCGTGTGGTGCGCGGTGAGGTCGACACTCGGGACTCTAGCGATCCGTACTTAGAAACGCTGCGCCAGTGGGCCGAGGAGCTACAAGATGCCTCGTGACCAGCGGTGCTGACAATTGGTCGATACATCAATAGCACTACTCCAATCCCAAGAGTGCGCACGGTTAGCTCTGCGCCGCCTCCGGGTAATAACAAGATTCAATAATGGAGAAATACAGCGATGGGCAATCTCGTAGCTAAACGGGCTGTGATCACCGGTGCAACGGGTGGCATCGGCGAAGCAACCGCACGCCGTTTTATTGAAGAGGGTGCTAGCGTTGTACTGGCAGCTCGATCGGGCGATAAACTCGACGAGTTAGCAAGACGTTTAGCCAGCGACCGAGTCTCTGTCTGTCCAACGGATATCTCGGTCGAGGACCAATGCATGGCACTGGCTGAATTTACGCAAAAACAACTTGGCGGCTTGGATGTGGTTTTCGCCAATGCGGGTTTCGAGGGGAGCATAAAGCCCTTGCTAGACATCGAGCAAAGCGAGTTCGACGCGGTGCAAGGCACGAACGTACGAGGGACATGGTTGACGATCAAGCACACCGCTCCACTAATGCTAGAAAAAGGCGGAAGCATCATTCTCTCGAGTTCCGTGAGTGGTAAAGTCGGCGTGCCGGGGCTCGCGGCGTACGCTGCCAGCAAGCACGCGGTGATTGGTTTGGCAGAAGTTGCAGCGCTCGAGTTCGCAAGCTCGGGAATACGAGTCAACGCGTTGGCACCGTCTCCCGTCGATAACGCAATGATGCGCTCCATCGAGGAGCAGGTAGCTCCCGGAGCCGCAAGTGTGGCGCAGGAAGGTTTTGAGGCATTGATCCCAATGGGTCGCTACGCCAAGAACGAAGAAGTCGCGGCCATGGCCTGCTTTTTAGCTAGCGATGACGCGCGGTTCTGTACCGGAAGTGTGTATCGCGTAGACGGTGGCTTCTTAACACAGTGACTCTTGCGCCCCGCAGCACGCTGAGGGGCAAAATATTACATCGCTTCCTCCCGGGAGAGACTGTAAGACGCAGCGAGACTCAGTACAGGACTCTGCAGGACTCTGCAAAACTCTGCAAAAGGGTGCGGATGATTGAGGAAGTCCAGGACAAATACGCTGCGGTATTCAAGATCGGGGTCAGCGGACTTAGGCCGCATTCACCAAATTCGATCAGTTCTATTCGGCTGCTTAATTATGCGGGGAGCCTAATTCTGCCGGTTGCGCTGTCAGCCGCCTCGTAGCAAGGTGTGTCGATGACCAGCAACACCGCGACTCCCGAGAGTACGACGTTTAGCCTTAAACCGCTGATGTTCGAAAGCTTTGCCTGCACGATGGCGATGATGGCATTTGTCGCCCTCGCCGGTCCGCTTGCTCGGGTCATCGGTCTTGAGGCTTGGCAGATCGGTGCCACGGTTACCGTCGCGGGTGTCGCATGGATGGTAATGGCACGGGTTTGGGGTAGCTTGAGTGACCGCAGAGGGAGGCGGCCGGTTCTTTTGTTTGGTCTAGCCGGTTTCTCCCTGAGCTATTTTCTGCTCGCACTCGTCGTAGATATGGCGCTTGATAAACAGCTACTGCCGATATTCGCGTTTGTCGGTATGGTGCTGGCGCGAGGGGTCGCCGGATTGTTCTATGCGGCCGTGCCGCCGACCAACGCAGCTCTGGTCGCTGATCACGTCTCTCCGGACGAACGAGCCGGGGCGTTGGCAGCGATCGGGGCCTCAAGCGCTGCGGGAATGGTGATAGGGCCGGGGTTCGCGGGTTTAATCGGACCGCTCAGCCTGAGCCTCCCGCTGTATCTTGCTGCGGCTCTCCCGCCAATTGCGTTTCTTGTGCTTTGGAACGTACTTCCCAAACTTGAAGCGCATGCCACGCCGGAAGAAGAGCCTTTACGCTTGACCGACGCCCGGCTCCGTAGGCCGATGGCGCTAGCCTTTGTTGCCGCGTTCAGTGTCTCGGTAGCGCAGATCACCGTTGGGTTTTTCGCCCTTGATCGGCTGCATCTTGAACCTGCGAGTGCTGCGCGAGCTGCGGGCATTGCGCTGGCCATTGTTGGCATAGCGCTGATCTTCGCTCAAGTTATTCTACGCAAGCTCGAGTGGCAACCAGAAAAACTAATTCGCCTCGGTGGAATCATCGCTGCAATCGGCTTTGCCAGCGCCGTCGTCGCTTCGATACCGGTGATGCTTTGGACTAGCTATGCGGTGGCCGCGTTCGGTATGGGGTGGGTATATCCGTCCGTATCCGCACTTGCCGCAAACTCAGTGGGTGCAAACGAGCAGGGCGCCGCAGCGGGGAGTATTTCCGCATCGCAAGGCTTTGGCATTATTGCTGGGCCGATCGTCGGAACCACCGTTTATGCCCTCGACAACGGCTTACCCTATGCGCTCATCGCAGGTATGTTGGTCTCTGTTGTACTGTGGAATCCGCATCGCTAATTTGTTCGGCGGTCTCCTACCAATTCTCACTATGGGGTCGCAGATCTAATTCCTGTGTCCACGCCGATTTTGGTTGCTGATGCAGGTACCAGAAGGCATCGGCGATGGCATTCGGGTCTAGGCTGCCTTCGTCGCCCAGCTGATCGAGGAATTCCTGAAAGCGGCTGCTCACCATATCGCCATTGATGACGCCATCGATAATCACGTGTGCCACGTGAATACCGGCAGGCCCGAATTCTCGAGCAAGCGACTGGCTGAGCATACGCAGTCCTCCCTTCATCATTGCAAAGTGGGCAAAGTTTGACTTTCCTCGCAGAGACCCCGATGCGCCGGTAAAAAACAAACTCCCTGTACCCTGGGCCTTTAAAATTGGGACCGCCCGCTTCGCGGTCAAAAAGGCGCCGAAGCAGCCGACGCGCCAAAATTCCTCTACGGTTTTCGCTTCGAGCTTCTCAAACGGAATGATCGCGTTATTGCCAGCGTTGTAGAGAACAGCGGCAACGGGACCCAGGCCTGCCGCGTGCTCGAAGAGCGCGTCTTGATCAGCTTCGCTGGTGACATCAATCGCAAGTGCTTCCGCTGAACCACCAGCATTTTTCGCGGCTTCCGCTAGCGCATTCACCTTGTCAAAGGTACGTCCGGTCGCAATCACATGCAGGCCCTCTTTCGCAAAGCGACGTACCAAAGCACCGCCGACGCCCTTAGAGGCACCAGCGCCGAGTACGATTACGGATGCGCCCATCGTTTACTTACCCCCAGCTTGGTTCATACAAAATCGAGCGCTTCGCCCATTACTTTCGATGGGTCAAGACACTGCGGTCTCTAAGTGGTCACAATCCTTCTGCCGGCAGAGATAGAAATTCCTCCAATGGGCGGCCGCCAGAATTGTGGTCGCGGTCACTGTGGCAATTTTCTCACCCAACTCACCCAAAAGGTCGTGGCCAAAATAGGCGGTGCCAATGAGCAGAATTAAGCCACTAGCTATTCCGGCTAGCACGATTAGGTCTTTGTGCTGCGCGCAACCCAACATACCTGCCACCAGGCTAGCTGGTAGTACCAGCCATACAAGGAACAGATGAAAAGTGTGTTCCTCGCCGGTTAAAGAGGCTATCGCCGGGAAGACAGCGAGCACGAAAGGCATTGCGATGCAGTGCACGGCGCACAGCACAGACGCGCCGATCGAAAACTTATCGAGGGCATTCCCTGCGCTCACTTTCATAAGATGCCTGCTATTCGGATGCGGTTTCGTACCTTCAAGTCGAGCCCGCTAGTTCTCGTTTTCACGCAGCGCCAGTTCAATCTGCATTAGCCAGCGCCAGGCTTAATTGACGACTCACACATTATCACAGGTACAGCTAGCTGCCTGGGTGCGAACCACGGCCCACTCCGATTCGTACATTTTCGATCAGCGCTTGCCGAAACGGCGCACAAATTTGGCTGCCGGAACTTCCAGATAACGACCGGAAAGATGCGCTAAACCCACGACGATCAGAAACGCGATGGGAAACTTTAAAACTGTCGGGAGCGCCGTTTCCGAAACCGCGATGAGCACTGGATAGTGGAAAAGATACAAGGCGTAGGAAATACCGCCGAAGTAGGCCATGAGTGCTCCGCTTAAAAAGTTTAGGCTTCGAGCACTCAACATCGCGCAATAAAATAAACCCAGGACTAAAGCCCAGTTGAGCGGATCCAACCAAGTACGCAGGTAAAACCCTTCCCCAAGCGTAAGTCCATAGTCCAGTCTCAAACTCGGTAGATTCAAAAGGACCGCGAGTAAGAACAGTAGGCCCAGCCGGTTAGACCAGCGGAGCTGAGGCTCCGACTCTTGAGCGGTGCGGAACAGTCCAGCGAGCAACAAGCCGAGCATAAACGGAGTGGCGTAGGTCGTAACAAGCGGCAGCACGCCACCGTTATAAAGCCAGTAGGCGGCGCTTGGGATCGCCGAAGCTACCCACAAACTGACGATAGGCACGACGCTACCCGTTGGCTTACGGGCAAAGGTAATCCATAGGATCAAAAAGAGGGCGTAGAACTGAACCTCTACCGGGATAGTCCAAAACTCGTTCGGCGCCCGCAGGAATAGCAGAGACTCGCTTAGCGTTAGAACACTGTCCACTCGATAGTGAAAGTCTGGCTTTAAACCGGACGCGATAATTAGGTACGAAGTCAGAATCAATGCAAGATAGAGTGGAAAAACACGGCCTACTCGCGCTAGCACGAAGGAGCTCAAAGTCTTGCGCGACGCTTCCTGATAGAGATACAGATGCGCCATTAAGAATCCGCTTAGAACGAAAAAGAGCATCACTCCAATTTGTCCAAAGCCGTTTCCGAACACTCTTGGTAAGACGCCCTGGTTAGCGCCGTGGCTGACGAAGACGATGAGCGCGGCGAGTCCACGCAGGCCGGTCAGCGATTGGATCTGGTTTTGCAATCGGCAGCTCCAAGGTAATGGAATGCGCTCATCGGGAAAGCGCGCAAATGTTCAACGGCAAGTTAACTTCGCCCATTATCTGGTCTTGGTTGGTCTCCGCCGGGCGCTGAATCTTAACGCGTTCAGTGAATTAGCGTGGCTTTATCGTGAAGGCGCAAGCGCGGCTAGCATGCAAAGAACACAAGGAGTAGAGGGCCTGAAAGCGCTTAGAAAAATGCCCTCAAGCTCATCGGACCGGTGATTTAGCTGCTTTCGGTCTCGCGAAAAATACAAACGGTATTGCTAATGGGCCCAGAGTGGCGCCCAGCACCACCCAAAAAGGGACGTTGGCTTTACGGTGTTTAGCCACGAAGTAGCAGATACCCGTACAAAGGCTGACGAAAAGAAGCAGTGCGATTGGGGTGGGCATCCGCCGTTCTCCTGGCGCTATCAAGCCGTGGCTGATCGATAAGTTCCGGCCGACCTAGGCGGTTGCCTTATTATCTATGAGTGCTTTCTTTTTTTCCTGCCACTGGTCCCAAAGGGCGCTCGGTCTATCTTGTTCAAAGATTAACTAGAAGATCGCTCGGCAGTGGTCCACGCAGGGCTAAGTGTCGGACACGAACGTAAAAGAAGCCCCCGCGATAGATAGAAAGTAACTGACCAATCTCGGCAGAATCTGACGTCTTTGGTCACCTCATGCGGCGCGACTACAAACTAAGCTGTTGATCTAATGCCGCTAGGACTGTGGCACGAAGATCGCTAAGGCCAACGGTGCATGAATTAAGAGTGGGCTAAGATTTTTCATAGTGGATAGGGTACGCCGCTGCGTTAGGAGTTCATGTTTCTGGGTGCCTACCCGGAAACGGCTCAAAATAAGACCTAGGAATCCCGAGGGGTTCACCCTCGTCGAGCTCATGTTTTTAATTGCTGTAATCGGAATACTGGTAAGCATCGCTCTACCGGCCTATCACGCCTACAGCCTCGGCGAGAATGCAAGCTATGAATCGCGATAGATCTGCTTAATCGGCGAACGGTCCGCATTCCTGCAAGCCAAATTGCTCATAAAGACGGACAGCCGGTTCAAAGGCCCGATCGCTTCCGGTTTCTAAAAATATCTGTGCTAAGCCTTGTCGGCGATATGGCTTTTCGCTACGCGCCTGGTTTACTCGCCTTAAGCACGAAAATTCCGGAAATACCGTCCGCGATCACACCAGAGGATGGCTTGCACAGGAACACCATATTGACTCGCGCGTAACCAGCTGCCTTGGTTTGTTCGATGATATCCCAGCCCGGGATTCGAAACACGAGTACCCCCTGCTTGTTGACTGGGTCACCGTGATATTCGGGTTCGGTGTGGTAGTCGATAGTTCCGTCAGCATTCAGGCTAGCGCGTTGCAGTCCCTCTTCTCGTTTGAATAAAAAGGGAAACGTTGAAAGCAATGTACCGCCGGGTTTAAGAACCCGGCGGATCTCTTTGAGCGCCGCATTGATGTCCGGGAGATGTTCGAACACCTCATTAACAATGACGCAATCATAAGAGTCTTGTTTGAAACTCAGCTGGGTCAGGTCCTCTCTGGGGATTCGTTTTAGCTGTTCGTCCGCTTCCTTTTCATCGTAGTACTCAGAACCGCGGTAGCCCGGGTAGCGGTCACGGAAGTAGTTCGCCAAGTTACTTACATATTCGGGTAGATAAATCGACGCTTCGCTTGGGTCAATCCCGCTTTCTTGTAACACTCTTTCGAACTCAAATACCACGGCACGCTGTCTCGAGTTCATTCCGTCGAAAACGAAGCCTTCTCGTGCGTTGCCTTGTCCTCGACGTGTCGCCGAGGGACGTGCCCAGCGATCCTGGTGCTGGAAACCTTGTGTCTCTAGCATGCGCACGCATTGAGCCCGGCTTTCCTCTCCGGTGAGCTGCTTATTCCCTCGTATGAACTCTAGCCACTCGTCAATGCTGTCGAACTCTCGGCGGACATCGAGCTTGCAGATGCCATCGGTGAGCAGTTGTACACGCTCTCCGTTGTGAGGCGTGATGACGTTTCGCGCATCAACCGGGTCGAAGCACGCCGTCGTGTTTATGCGTTCCCAAAACGCATCGAGTTCTTCTCGTACCGTTTCAGCGCCGCTGAGCGCCAGATCCCCGCGAGCGTGCAACCACTGGTGCTCTCGCTTCTGTACGCTTTTAGCGAATACGGGTTTCGGTTCTGTGGCTAAGCCAATGTCGCCGCGCACCTGATCCTTGTTCAAGGTACCTGCGAAATCGAGCATCTTCGGGTCATAGCTCATTTCGAGGGCATTACATACTTCTCGCAACGTGCTTTCGGTGTCAAAGACAAGGCGTTCGTAGGTGAACACCGTTGTGTCGTTTTGTTCTGCTAACTCTTGAAGAAGCCGCGTGGCGCGTAGGGACCGTGATACCCAGCGAAAATACGAGCGATGGCCCAAAACCATATCGCTGTTACCCCACTGTTCACGCCCCGCCTCAATAAAGGAGATGTATCCGTGCCGATAGCAGCGCACTATCCACAGCAGATCGACACGACAGCGTTTCTGATTCGCTTCAATGAACCGCTTAACCCACTGGATGCCCTCGAAGTCCACCGTGGTTTCTTTTACCACGAGCGTATGCGTGTGCTCGTCTGTGCTTAGGGCAAAATATTCGCACAGCTCGTTCGGATTGAGTTCTGGTGAAGGCGCCGACGCAGCGTTCTGATTCCAGGGTTCGTAGCATGCAAGGTGCCCCTGGCGGGCTCCCAATAGCGACGTAATAAGAGTCGTTCCAGAGCGGGGAAGCCCCACCACAACGACGATGCGATCAATCAACTAAAACTCCTGCCTAAGCCCACGTCGAATCGTAAGGCATCACTAGTTTTCTCGCCAAGCGTAGCGCATGCTACTGAGCAATGGCTCCATAAGGTAGCTCAAGGGGGAGCGTGTTCCCGTGGCTATCATCACCTCCGCGGGCATTCCCGCCACGATCGGCTGATTATGGCTTTCCGGTAGCGAGACCCGCGCAAGGTAGAAAAGATCACCGCTGCGCTCGTCTATGAGCGTGTTGGCCGAGACTCCCAGCAGCTTCCCCTCTAGCGGTTGCTGATTGCGCTGACTCAGTGCAGTCAGCCGGATACTCGCATCCTGACCGGCGGAAACGGAATCAATGTCCGCGGGTGCAATGCGCGCTCGAACGAGCATGGTTTCTCGGTCGGGTACGATTTCCATCAGTGTTTGTCCCGGGGTGATGACGCTGCCCTGGGTGTAGGGGGTTAGACCGACAATGACACCGCTGACCGGTGCGCGTACCGTCGTTCGCGCCAGCACATCCGCCGTTGCCTCACGGCGCTCGCGCACGTCTAAGATCATCGCTTGAACTCTGCGCAACTCATCAAGTATTTCGTTGCGGCGTGCATTATCTAGCTCTGCGATTTGTAGCTCTTCCTGCGCGATAGCTTGCTTGGCACGGGCTACGGAAGCTTCGCTGCGAGCGCGCACGCCCTCGACCTCGGCGATTTCAAGCTCGAGTTCGGTAAGGCGCTGCTTGCTTACCAGTTTGCGATTGAAGAGGGCAGCGGAGTTTCGCGCTTCTTCAGATAGAAGTTCGAGTCGCGTGTCCTGGGCTACGATTTCCCGAGTGAGGCCATCAATCTCTGCGTTTAGCTGATAAATGCGCTGACGCACGATGTCTTGCTGATTGGTCCATGCCTCGCGTCTAGCTTTGTACAGTTGCACCTCGTTAATGAGCGCCGCTTGCTCCGCGCCGCTTATTTGAGTGTCAGCAGGGTCAAAGTCGATGCCGTCCCGTTCCGCGGTCAAGCGCGCCTCCGTCGCCTCCAGGTCTGCCAAGCGTGTTTCCAATTGGGCATTTTGGCTGCGGGCGCGGGTCGCATCGAGTTTGAGTAGGGGCTGGCCTGTCGTGACCAGATCACCGTCCGCGACTTTCACTTCGACAACGATTCCCCCTTCGAGATGCTCAACCACCGTCTGATCTGCCGCGAACCCAATTTCTCCCGGTGCGATCGCGGCAGAGGCTAAACGCGCAAAGTAGGACCAGGACCCAAAAACACCGAAGAATAGCAGTAGTATCAGTGCTCCCCAGGCCGTGCTTTGACGCATACTGCCACGGCTGATGGTGGCGGAGAGCAGAGGTGCTTCGCTGCTGCTCATAGCGAAGCCTCCCGGCGCTTCAACGGCATTTTATTAACCCCCGAATCAGCGTCCTCTTTGACCGGATTAATCGCTGCTAATACCGCGTCTCGAGGGCCGAAGTGAGTCATTAGGCCTTCTTGCAAAACCAGAACCTTATCTACGTGCCGAAGCATTGCGGGACGATGGGCAATTACGATGGTGGTGACGCCGCGCTCCTTCAATGTCGCCATCGTTCGCTGTAAAGCCTCTTCGCCCTGTCGATCCTGGTTCGCGTTCGGCTCGTCCAGCACTACCATTCGAACGGAGCCGTAAATCGCTCTAGCGAGAGCGATCAATTGACGCTCACCACCGGACAGTGCGATCCCGCTGGGGCCAATTCGGCTGTCATAATTGCTGGGTAAACGAAGTATCGCCTCGTGCGCTCCGGACAGTTTCGCGCTGGAAAACAGTTCTTCCCGAGCAGTGGTTTCGGTACTTACATCAGTTTCAGCGCTGCGTACCTGGCCGGTTGCTGCATTAAAACGGGAAATATTTTCCGCAACGGTTCCTTCGATTAGCTGGATGTCTTGCGGCAAATAACCCAGATATTTGCCTCGATCATCGGCAGGCCAATCCAACAGATTCACCCCATCCAATCGCACAGTACCTGTTACCGGTTTGAGCAATCCCAGCAGTAGGCGGATCAGTGTTGTTTTGCCCGAGCCGCTTGGTCCTATGATGGCAAGGCTTTCACCGGCGCCTAGCGAGAAACTAATCCCCTTAAGAAGTGGATACGCCTCTTGTTGTTCATGCGCGTACACCAGTTTCTCGACCAGAAGTGCGCCCTCTGGCTCGGGAGGTGGTGTTTCAAAGGGCTTTTCTGTCTCGGAGAGGAGCGATCGAACGGCTCTTAGCGCCGCCAGCGCCGTCAGTGTTTGCGGCCAGCTGCCGATGAGCTGTTCTACGGGAGCAAGCGCTCGGGTGACGAGTATGGAAGCCGCGATCATCGCCCCAGGTCCCATGGCCTCATTAACAACCAACCAGGCTCCGGTGGCGAGTACGACGATTTGGAGTGCAAGCCGCAGAACCCGGGACAAGGTGCTTAGCTTAAGTTGACGACTGTTTGCGGCCAGCCAATGAACTAGTCCCTGATCCAATTTCCTTTGCCAGTTTTTGAGCAAAGCTCCTCGAAACCCCATAGCGTTTACGGCGTCGGTATTTGCGCGAAGGCTTCTCGCAAAACGACGGCTCTCACGGAGAGCCGCTTGCGAGCGTCGATTTCGTTTTCGGGTCAGAACCTCATTACCAATACAGATTGCGCAAAGGGATAGAAACGATGTTGTAGCCACCCAGCCGAGCCAGGGATGCAACAGAAAGCAGCAGAGCAAAAAGAGCGGAGACCACGGTGCGTCCATCAATGGCGCGACCGCACCGCCACCGAGATAGGATCTGAGCGTATCAATATGCTCTACCAGCTTGCCTTTTGAGGTATCTCGATTAGACCCGGAGAAGTCGGCGATGAGATCCTGCATCGCCTTCGGTGATAGGGAAATTTGTACGAAGGCGCCCAGTTGTCCCAGCAACAACCTTCTCGCTCCGTCGACAACTCCGTAGACCAGCAGTGCCAGGGCAGCAATCAGCGTGAGCGTCCACAATGTGTCCAAGCTTCGGCTCACAAGCACCCGATCAAACAGCTGCATGAGATAGATCGGCACAGTGAGCATAAGCAAGTTTGCCGCCGCACCAAATAGAGTTACCCATAGCAGAGAACGAACAATTACACGGCGTAGCGTCGATTCAGTGCGGCTGACTCCTTGCTGCACTGTGTGACCGTCCGAGGTGATCCGAGCTGCTGTGCGCCGGTCTGGATCGCTGTTTGAGTGCCCAGCGCCTAAGCTCGGTTCCGAAGCTCGAGGCGCTGGGATACTTGGCGCGGGCATCAAATCAGCGCTAGTTCGTTTTCGGTCAATAGCACATCGGTGAGTAGGACCGAGTCACCGGGATCGAAGCTGATCAGGGTGTCATCAATCAAGCCATCACCATCTCCATCCACCGCGCGGACGTTTTCTATCTGCAGACCAGCGCGTAGAGCGATCGAGTCCTGCAAAGGATCGAAGTCGGTGATCACGTCATCGCCATGCCTAGGTGCAAAGGCGAAGGTATCTTGGCCAAGCCCGCCACTGAGCACATCATTACCGTCATCACCAAACAGCCAGTCGTTGCCATCACCACCGTTGAGCGTCTCACCAATAGCGCTACCAATGATTTCTTGATCAAGGACAAGGGCGCTCCCCGGGGATGTGTTTGCCGGGACATCGCGAGGCATCTGCACGTCGAGCGCTCCCTCACTGAGGAACAAGATTTCGCCGGCGGTGAGGGGCCGATCCAGGAACGCGAAGTCGCTGATCTCGCCATCGAAGAACTCCTTAAGGTTGTTCAGCTCCCCGCTCTTGCGAGTGGTGGTACTGGCGCCGAGCACCAGGCTCTCACCGTTGGCACTGATGCCCTCGGCAAAGCCGTCGTCTCGGTCCACGAGTTCCCCATTCAGATACAGCTCGGTCCCTTCCGGTGAAAAGGTGAATGCCAATGAGTAGCTCTGGCCTGCCTCAATCTCATCGGAGCGCAAGAACAGATTCTCAAACTCGCCGTCCTCGTTCTCACCCTGAAAGCGCACCACGACCCGATCCTTGTTGTCGATCTCGATGGTCAGGTGACCGCCGTCCTCATAGCCACTGGCATCCTTGCTCATCAGCGTCTGCACGCCTCCAAGGCTATCGACGGTGAAGGTGAAGGCCACGGTGCCCGCGATCAGCGCTTGCGCACCGGTGTGGGCCACCTCAACAAAGTCCTTATTGTTCGCGTTAAAGCTCATCGTGCCCGCTAGTGCACTATTGGCCTCGGATAACACGGCGACCGGTGGTCCCAGATTCTCCGGCAGCGTAGAGCCGTAGGTGAACAGCCCGCTGTTCTCGTAGGGATTGTCGACAAAGTTCTGCGGGTTGCTGGTGATCGCGCCCAGGTTACCGTTCGCATCGCGGGTGTCGTAACCGTAGACGGTCTCACCCTCGATGGTCGTCACCTTGGTATCGCCGGTCGGCGCTAGCGCCTCGGGCAGTTCGTCGATGGTCTCGACAATGCCGTGGGTGACCCCCGCATCAATGATGATGTCGTCAAGGTCGACCGGATCACCGTAAACGATGATCTGTCCGATCAGGTCCTCATCGTGGGCGCCGCCATTGCCGTGCTGGTTTGAATACACGGTAATGATGGAGACGGACTCGTCTGCGACGCCGTCACCGTCCGTGTCGATCAAACGCTGCTCGACCTCCGGTGCCACCGTATGACCGACGATCGCAATCGTGTCTTCGCTGGCGTCGTAGTCGGCAATTACATCGATGCCAAACTGGTCGATCCAGTGATCGTGCAACTCGTCGTTCTCACCGGCCACGCCCGCCCAGTCGATGGTGCGGTCGTCGTTCACGTGCTCGAGAATGATGTCCCGCTTGCCGTTGATCTGCGGGTTGAAGAGGAACGTGTCCGCCCCCTCGCCACCGACCAGAATGTCGTCGGCGACCAGGGGCTGATCTTCCCAACCGTAGAGCTTCTGCCGATTCGGGTTCACCTCGCCGTCCGGATCCGGTCGGCTGGGCTGGCCAATCGCGACCTGACCGATTCGCTGTTCGCCGCCGTCGGAACGGCTGATGAGTACGTCATCGCCATCACCGCCGAG
>JBCBZV010000227.1:0-4048 GCA_039815155.1 Pseudomonadota bacterium | reverse complement strand
GTACTGGCTTCCGGGGCGACCGTGGCTGTGACGGAGCGTACGATCCCTCTGCAATTAACTTTCCAGGCCGCGTGGGGGATGGCGTCGCTGCCGCCGACCTCCTTTGCCCAGCTCTTCACCCTGTAAAGCGGGTATATCACTAGAAGGCATTTCAGGAACATCAGTACTGGGCAGCTCGTTCACCGTTGATGGCGCTTGCTCTGCGGCCGCTTCAGGAATCGGTAAGTCGAACTCGTCGACCGATGTCGTCTTGTTCTTCGCGATCACAGCCAAACCGAAGCTGGTCGCAAAAAACAGTGCAACCATCCAGGCCGTGGTTTTGGTGAGAACGTTACCACCGCCGGAACTCCCAAACAGAGTTTGCGAGGCGCCCGCTCCAAAAGAAGCGCCCATATCCGCACCTTTACCTTGCTGCAACATGATCAAACCAATGATCGCAAGGGCGAGCAACAGATGTACCACCAAGATCAGCTGCTCTGTAAGTTCCGCGTTCATAGTTCCTAACGACCTTTCCTAAATTACTTGTTACCTAACTTTCTGCTTTCTTAACGCCAGCTACTCTTAGCTCAACGCCTCTTTATCTTGAAGCATGCTTCAGCTCAGATCTCTCTAGCTCGAAGTTGTCGCGGCTGCGATGATCTGCGAGAAAGCTTCTGCATCTAACGACGCCCCGCCGACAAGCGCACCGTCTATATCCTCTTTCGCGAACAAGTCGCCGGCGTTGCCAGCTTTAACGCTCCCGCCATAGAGGATACGCGTGTTACTACCATGGTCCGTGTCCATTCCGGCTAGAAGCATCCGAATGTGCGCATGCATATCCTGCGCTTCTTCCGGTGTCGCCGTCAGCCCTGTCCCAATCGCCCAAACCGGTTCGTAAGCCACGACCGCATTGGCCAAACTGCCAAAGTCTCCCAGCGCTCCCAGGACTTGTTTCTCGACCACAGCCTCCGCCTCGCCTGCTTCACGCTGATCGCGCGTTTCTCCCACGCAGACAATCGGCGTAATCCCCGACTCTCGTGCTGCGCCGGCCTTAGCTGCTACAAGCGCGTCCGACTCCTGGTGGTACTGGCGCCGTTCCGAGTGACCGACAATAACCCAACGGCACCCCACATCAACGAGCATCGATGGTGACAACTCACCGGTAAAGGCACCGGAATCCATATGGCTACAGTCCTGCGCGCCCACCTCTACCATTGACGCCGCTGCAGCAAGGATTTGGCTGACCTGTTCAACGTATAAAGCAGGTGGACAAACCACGGCCTGGGAATGCGATTTAGGCATCCGCTCCAACAACCCAGAGACTAATTCCCGGTTTTTGGAGCTGGATCCGTGCATCTTCCAGTTAGCAACGACCAACGGTTGGCGTGCCATCATCGGCTCCTCGGTTGGAGGGCGCGCAATACTACCCAAGCTCCGTTGCCGGAGCAAGAATTGCTGGCACTCTTAAACGACTTCGAGTTGGGCGTTGGCTCAAGCCGCAGCCAGTTCGGCGACTCGATCCGCCAAAGACTGGCACAGGCTTTCAACCTGATCTTCATCTTTACCTTCAATCATCACGCGTACGACCGGCTCAGTGCCGGAAGCACGCAGCAATACGCGGCCCGTATTACCCAGGCTGGTTTCGGCGTCTTTAACCGCATCCTGCACCGCATCGGAGCTGCATAGGGCTGCGCCGTCGCTGACTTTGACATTAATCATAGTCTGCGGCAGCAGTGGCATTTCTTCGAGCATATACCCCAGGGGCTTCTCCGCTTCACGTATCGCATAAAGGACTTGCAGCGAGGACACGATACCGTCACCGGTCGTGGTCACGTCAGAGCAGATAATGTGTCCAGAGGATTCACCTCCGAGATGCCAACCTTGCTGTTCCATGAGTTCGCGTACATAGCGGTCACCAACTTTGGCGCGGACAAACTGTAGTCCTTCATCTTGTAGTGCCAACTCGAGGCCGAGGTTGGACATCAAAGTACCTACCACCCCGGCATCGGAACCGCCGGTTCGTAGCCGATGCTTGGCAATAACATAGATCAGCTGATCGCCATCAACCGGCTCACCGTTCTCATCGACAAACAACACTCGGTCGCCATCACCGTCATAAGCAATCCCTACATCGCAGTCTCGAAGGCGCACTACCTCGGCTAGAGCCTGCATATCGGTCGATCCGACACCTTGATTGATATTGAATCCATCGGGCGTCACACCGATCGGAATGACTTCCGCTCCGAGCTCCGCCAGCACGCTGGGCGCAATGGAGTAAGTGGCGCCGTTAGCGCAGTCCACCGCCACACGCAAACCGCGAAGACTGAAGCCTTCGGGAACCGTCGACTTGCAAAATTCAATGTACCGGCCGGCGGCGTCCACGAGCCGTTGGACTTTGCCGATATCGTGCGACTGGACACAGACTAGCGGCTCGTCAATTTCCGCTTCGATGGCAAGCTCAACCTCATCCGCAAGCTTCGCCCCCTCGGAGGAGAAAAACTTAATTCCATTGTCGTAGTAGGGATTGTGGGAAGCGCTGATGACGATACCCGCATCGGCGTTTTGCGTACGTGTCATTAAGGCAACAGCGGGTGTCGGCATAGGCCCGAGCAGTTTTACATCTACGCCCGCCGCGACTAGACCTGCTTCCAGGGCGGATTCAAACATGTAGCCCGAGATTCGAGTGTCCTTGCCGATGATCACGGAACACCGTCCCTTGCCGTTGACCCCCCGGGCAAACACGCGGCCACAGGCCCACCCCAGTTTTAGAACAAAATCCGGCGTGATCGGAGCCTCACCCACGAGTCCTCGAATTCCATCGGTACCGAAGTAGCGTTTAGTCACAGCGCCTCTGCCTCCCTGACGGCTTGATACACACGCATCATGTCAGCGGTTTCTACCACATCGTGGACACGGAGTATCGAAGCACCCCGCTGAAGTGTGATCAAGGCCAAAGCAAGACTTCCAGCGAGACGCTCTGCGACGGGTTTGCCGGTAATCGCTCCCACCATCGACTTTCGCGATACGCCGACGAGGAGCGGATAGCCCAGAGCCGCTAGCTGTTTGAGCCCGCGTACAAGAGCAAGATTGTGCTCGAGCGTCTTCCCAAAACCAAAACCCGGGTCTAGCAAGATCTTCTGAGAAGAAATACCAGCCGCCTCGCAAGCATTGGCTCGCATCTGCAGAAAGCCCATAACATCAGCGACGGCGTTGTCGTAAGCCGGAGCTTCTTGCATCGTTACTGGGCTACCTTGCATATGCATCAGGCAGACCGGCAAGCCAAGCTCGGAAGCGGCCTCCAAAGCCCCTTCTCTTTGTAAAGCGCGAACATCATTGAGCATTCCCGCACCCAAATCGGCGGCGGCGCGCATCAACTCGGGGCTACTCGAATCTACAGAAACAACCGCATCACAGCTATTTGCGAGCGCCTCAACAACCGGTAGGACGCGATCCATTTCTTCTTGCAAGGAAACAGCAGCGGCACCGGGACGGGTTGATTCTCCCCCCACGTCCAGTATCTGTGCGCCTGCGTCCACCATCGCGGTCGCTTCGGTCAGCAGCGAATCAAGGGCTGGTGTTCCATTTCGAATCCAACGCCCCCCATCGGAAAACGAGTCGGGCGTAATGTTCAGTACGCCCATAAGAGCAGGCTCGGACAAATCCAAGGTACGAGTACCGCAGCGGAGAATTAGGTTCGACTGATGCATAAGCTGGCGTTGATCGGTGTTGTCAGATCCGTGGGCATGTGGGTTCAGAGCTTGGCTCCTCGTTAACCCGCTTACTCAAGGCCATCGCTCTCTCAAAAGCGACGCTAAACCAAAGCCATGAGGGACCCAGGAAAGGGGGACTTATTGACGTAAAAACGAAACGGTTTTCAACCAATGTTAAAACGAAAAAGGCGACCGCTAGGTCGCCTCTTGAAATCTCATGGACAGCAAAGAATGAGTGTCAGTGCTCTCCCGCCGGCCCACCAATAGGCCCACTGCGGTCGGGCGCATCACCGGTGGCCGGAGCGGAGCCTGATCCACCATCTGGTCCCCGACGATCCCAGTCTGCGGGCTCACGCGGT
>JBCBZV010000232.1:0-3923 GCA_039815155.1 Pseudomonadota bacterium | reverse complement strand
TTCACTCGGATCAGGTGCGCTTTTCGATGATGGGCAGCCGGCTATCAATGTGGGTTTTAACTCAGTGCTTGTGGATAACACCGTGTCGGGCATACTGATGAGTCCGGTTTCTAGTTGTTTCACCGGCGGCAAGGCATACAACAACAGTCTTGTTGATCTTTGTCCGGCTCTACCTTAATCCTCTTGATAGTCACAGAGGAATGACAGTGCATAAACCTAACAAGCAAGATTTCTGCTTTCTGATTAGGAGTCTATTCGTTGTGCTGGGTGCGTTTGGCACACTCTCAACAGTCTCGCATGCTGGAAGTTGGGGGTCGGGAAATTGGGGTGAAATTTATTGGGGTACGAATCCCGAGTCTGCTCCAACAGTCGCTCCCACGGTTGCAGCAACGCAGAGTGAGTCTGATGAAATTACAGTAGAGTTCACTCCTTATCCCAGTGGTACCGGTGCCGATGGTTGGAGAGTCGTGACCGAGTATGTTTTGAGCTGCAGCGGTCTGCCTTCCGTTTCATCGTCGGAACCGACGGCAGTTCTGGTTAATCTTGAGCCCGATACTGAATATCTTTGTTCGATTAGCGCGGCGAATGATCTTGGTGGCAGTCCGATCGCGAACAATATAGTCCTAACTACAGAGGCTCTTTCGCAGGGCCTCTCTCCAGCTTTTCTCCGTGCAGCGTTGTGTTCTTCCGACAACCCTCCTGCTAATTGCTAGAGGTTGGTCTTCGCCTCTTTTAGCGGAACTGCAGCATGGCTTTAGCTTTGAGCGCCTGGTCATCCGCGCTGCCGTTCGTACTCGTGGGATGCTACTCATTCGAATCCAGTATGCGACCTGTAGCTGATAGTTAAAACTTGCGACGGTCGAAATTGCGTTGCTTGTGCGATGGTGGTTTCGACTAAAGAAGCGGTGCCACCAAAAGCCATATCGGAAACGTCCTGGGAAAGTCACCTTCATCCGCCGGATCCGTCCCACTCTCAAACTCTTCTTTATCGTCAAACCCATCCCCATCCGAATCGGTTAAATTCGGATCTGAGCCGAGCTGTACCTCTAAATTATCGCCAAGTCCGTCGCCATCGCTGTCGGCGGTTTCACTGGGATCGTTGGGAAACGCATCACTCGCATCGTTCACGCCATCATTGTCTGTATCCCGTTCTGACGGCCCGCAACCTTCGCTATTGATGTCGTTAATCTCATCGAGTGACGTGTTGTCGCAATCATCATCACCATTATTGACTCCGTCGTTATCCTCGTCGTCGCTCGCGTCTATCGTGAGATCAAAAATTCGAACGGGACCGCCAGCGATATCGGGATTGATTCTGGTCGCTAGGGTGGTGCCATCGCTGGACAGCGCTATCACCCAGCCCAAACCTAGGTCTTGGCTCCTCCCATCTAGTGCCGTTGGGATCGGGTCCCAGGCTGCGCCGTTCCAGCGAAAGACAGTCACTCTGCCTCCGTTTTCGGCTCTAAAGTCACTTCTTCGCGCGCCAACGGCGAGCGTCATGCCGTCGGCTGATAAGTCGATCGCGTCTCCAAAGTTCTCGCTGCTGGAAAGGCCAAAGACTGGCGCGCCCATAGGCTGCCAGCTGCTGCCATTGAAGATAAATACCCGTACCAACCCTTTCCCGAGAGAGCCTGCCGCCAGAATGCGTCCATCACTCGATAGGGCTAGCGAGTAGCCAAGATCATCGTCGTCTACGTTTCCGTTGATGTTTGCGCCGAGCTGTTCCCAGAGGCTTCCCGTCCATCGAAAGACTCGCACCTGCCCAGTTCGGAAACCATTTGCATCGCTGCCGCGAGAACCGATGGCAACGGTGGCGCCGTCACTGGACAGGGCTATGGACCATCCCGCTTCATCGCCGGCCGCCTCACCATCAATGTCGGCACCTAGTTGGACCCAGCTGCTCCCATTCCAGCGATGAATTTGCGCTTGTCCAGCGAATTGACCTGCGTCGCTGGCGATATCTGCCCCCGCAGCGACGGTGTTCCCATCGGCGGATAGAGCAACCGATGCACCGAAGAAGGAAGAGCTTGAGTTGCCGTCAATATCGACGCCGAGCTGCTCCCAGGTGCTACCTGACCAGCGGAAAACGCGCACGTGCCCTGCCGAGGATCCCGCCCCGTCGTTGCCACGGGCCCCTATTGCAATCGTACGGCCGTCGCTGGATAAGGAAATGGCATAGCCAGACCCATCACCGCTTGCCTCACCATTAATGCCAGCACCAAGCTGTTCCCAGCCGTCATTCAAAACAAATACCCGGACATTGCCGCGGTTTGATGATCCGCTTGTCGCACCGACCGCGACGGTTCTGCCGTCTGCAGAGATTGCCAAAGGGGTGCCAAAGCTTAGGGTTGCCTCGCCACCAATTATGTCTCCCCCAATTTGTCGAGCTTCAGAGCGATAAGACTCGAACACCGAGACGGTCGCGGTTCGTACAACACTGTCCTGGCCACCGCCACTGACGCGGTATTCGAAGGTATCGACGCCGCTGAAGTTTAGGTCGGGCGTGTAAGTGAGGGTTTGACTTGCTGTCGTTCTCGTGTTCACAGGTGCGTCGCCGTTACTTGGGTCGCTTAGCGAACCGAAGCTCGGTGTGCTGACGATCGAATAAGTGAGTGCGTTGTTTTCAAGGTCGGCGCCTTCCAGAACGACGGTTCCGGACTCAGAGCTCTGGGCGGTTCTAATGGGACTTGCCGCAAATACATCTACCGCAGTGGGCTCTGGGTCCGGTACGGGCGCGAAACGAAAGTCGGCGACAGCGATATCGTCACCGCCCGCCCCTTCATCAAAAACAACTTCTACGAAGGGCTCGTCGCTGACGATGCCTATGAAAGCATTGGTCGCCAGGGGTAAGGAATCGAGAGATATTTCGTTAACCAACCGGCCGTCTGCTGCGAAGAGACGTATGGCTTCCGTATTGTTGTTATTGTTATCTCGCAAGACGAAGCCAAATCCCCGCAGAGGCCGTAGGGACGGATTGGCAAGGCGTACGCGCCAGTCGTCGTTTTCACCGTTATCAATATCACCGGGCGAGAGGGCCGCGTCGAAGTTTGGAAGATTAGTGAAGATATCCTCTTCGTCGTCAAAGGTCAGGAACGTCGAATCCAGAACAGTGAATTCAAAGCTGTAGGCTAAACCGGTATTGGCGCGATCGAACGTTAAAGTCGGCCCCTCACCGCCACCCTGACTTGTGCCAACCTGCCTATTGCTGAGGGGCAGCGACGTTTCCTCATCGGCAAGCTGAATATTAGTCGCGTTGGTGATAAAAACATCGACATTGCCGCCTACGGCGGCATCAAAGCCAGTGATATCGGTGACGAGCGTCGCGGCACTCTGGGCAGTGCCAGAGAAAAAGCAGAGCACAGCCGCTGTCAGCAATTGCTTGCAGAAGCGTTGCGCACCGCGAAGTACATTGCCTGCCGTTGAGGAGCTTCTCTTTTCCAAGATTCTTATTTTTCTACCATCTTATTGTCGACGCGTCGTCGGCCTTTCTTTTGCGGTCGCCAACTTATCACGGCTCAAGGCTAATCGCGCACAGTGACTTACCGCAGGTTTCAGCAAGGTTAACGCTTTTAGCTAGCGACAACACTTTCTACGCGCGATTCAGCTCGAGAAGGCGACTCCGTAATAGACAGACGCGATCAGTACACCGCTAAGCACCCATACCACGTAGTCCCGATTGGTGAGCAATAGCTGGGTGGTGAGAAGCGCTCCAGCGGGAGCGACAAAAAGATAGGTATAAAACAGAGTTTGAACAAACTCGCTCAGCAAAAGGACGATACCGTTCCAAAAGCCGCCGCTTCCCAAGAGCTCAAAAATTTGAAAAACACCAAACAGCAAAGTCATCACCACGCCAAACTGAAGATAAAGCCGGACTTCTGCACGAGCCTTCTTTTGCCATGGCGCTAAGAACGGTCCGATCAACG
>JBCBZV010000125.1:0-11508 GCA_039815155.1 Pseudomonadota bacterium | reverse complement strand
GTTTCGTTGACGATCCATACATCGATCATCGCAGCCGTGGTCGACCAGAGCGCAAGGGGAACACCCGCGATCAGTAGAAAGAGCGCGAGTAGTACTGGGCCTATACGATCAGACTCAACAGTACCCATACTTAATGCTGTCTGATCTGTCTTATCCATGGTCTGAGAAAATCGGCAATGCGAGAAGTAAAGTTACCGGAGTGCACCTTGAGCGTTGTAAACGCGACAGGAATGTCCGCTAACTGTCGCTTATATTGGCTGTCACCACCCATAAAATCGTACGTGTCCCAGCCTTCATCGAGAAAATGTTGCATTAACAAGCTGTGGCCGGTGAGGCCGGGTTTTAGCTTTTTATCCGTCTCGTAGCGGACACCCTGCAAGTAAAAACGCGCGTTCTTACCGTCGCAAAGGTAATAAAACACGCCAATGACATGCGTTCCAAACATTACCTGAAACACTTGCGCCTTTCCGTGATCAAGGCCACGTTTTAGCAGTGTCTTGTGAAAAAGCACGAAGGAGGGATTGTAGAACCCGCTATCGGTCCACCGTTTCTTGTGCCACTCCCCAGCTTGTTCAAAGGCCATTTCTGCACTGACGATATCCCGCAAACGGACAATTTGAGCTTTGCCATAGAGCTCTTCATACCGACGGATAGATCGTCTAATCTGAGCTCTGGTGTTCGCAGAAAGGCCTTCTATTAACGGCTTATTGGCAGCAGCACGCAGACGACTAAGATCTCGCTTCCAGCCAATCTGCTCCTGATAAACGCGACAGTGGGGAAGTGATTGCAATAAGCTGCGTGCGACTGATTCGTTTAGCATCGAAAGATGCACTGTGGATGTTCTGCGGTCCTCTTGCAGCGTTCGTACGATTGCCGCAAGAGCAGACGCGGCGACTTCCTCCTGTGCCAGCACACCGTTATATTCAATCCAAATCTGATCTTGTTGAGCGTCACCTGTCTGGTGTAGCCAGGTACTTTTGGACTTTCGCCCCAAGCAGGCGATGGCGATCAGCTTTTCTTGGATCTTTGCACGAGCAACCAATACAGGCGTTTTTTGAGTTTCAAGCCAGGTGCCGATCCAAAGCCAATGGAGAAAAATAGGCGCCGCAGTAAGCTGCTCCAGTTTCAGCCACTCCGATTTAAGTTCGTGTCGATTGCGAAGCTCTTCGACTTCGACCAGCAGACTTTCGAATTGGGGCTTTGTTGGAGTCGCTTGCACCACGATTAGCGTATCTAGTCTGCTCTGATTTCTGCTGCAGAACTCTTGAGACTCGGGCTCTTCGCCCGCGCTGGAATATCGACATCTCGTTCCCGGATAACCCTTGCGGGGTTACCCACGGCTATCTTCAATGCATCGATCTCTGCCGTCACCACTGATCCTGCGCCCACGATACTTTTATCACCAACATTCGCCATAATGATTGCGGCATTTCCTATCCAGCAATCACGACCAACCACAATCTGCCGGTAAATGCCTTCCTGTTCGCGTATGGGCAATTGAAGATCTGTTATTCCATGCTGCCTGGTGCCGCTCATGACATGCACTCCGCTCGCGATCAGAGTGTCGTCTCCAATACGACAAGCGCCAATATTGCATTGGGGGCCAATGTATACACGGGCTCCAATAACCGTCGCTCGTTGGGATATGATTGTGCCAAAGCCGATATAGCAATCGGAGGCACAGTATTCCAAGGAGAATCTATAGAACCCCACACGTAAGTAAGAGCCCGTTTTCCCGGGGAAAAGGCTTAAAAGATGTGAACACGCGGCAAAAAATGAGTCGCCCGCGAAGCCTTTCGTCGTTAGATCTAGAACACTAAGCGGTGAAACGAGGGCGGCTGCGAGTGAACGGGCCATCGATTTCAGAAGTTTCTTGCTCAAGTCCGTTTGAATCCCCAACGTTAACTGATGGTAATCGGGTGAAGACTCGTGCACCGTGAATCTTCCCACTTGGCGATGTTATGTGGCTTTATGCCCTGGGTATTCTACCCTCGTGCTTTATCAATAGGGGTGCCTTCATACGATGGATACAAGAACGTCGGCAATTTCTCTTCTAGCTGCTATCAGTGTCACAGTTGCTACGTCGGTGTCCGGCACCGAGGCGGTTCGCGTTGAGCGAGTGAACTCAAGCGCGACGTTGCATGCTGCCATGAAGCGGGCAAATGGTTCTGGCTTCACTGAAATAGTGCTCGACCCCGGCCGATACCGAATTCGGAAAACCTTGAGAATACGCGCAAGCCACATAGCTATTCGTTCATCAAGTGGAAAATACGCCGACACTGTACTGGTTGGTAACGGTATGCGGGCCGCCGATTCGGTCGACAATTTGATAGAGGTGAGTGGGCAGCACGTGAGTATCACTGGCTTAACACTGCGCGACGCTGGCAATCACTTGATTCAAGTTCGGGGAGAAAGAAACGCTGATCATTTCACACTTAAAGATTCAGCGCTTATCAACGCCTATCAGCAGCTCCTGAAGGTCAGTGCCGATGCGAGCTCCGAAATTTCTGCGGATTTTGGAACGGTCAGCGGGAGTCTGTTCGCCTATGAGAATAGCTTAGGTCCGAACTTCTATATCGGCGGTATCGACGCACATAAGGGGAAAAATTGGATCGTCGAAGAGAATAGTTTTCATAATATTGCGAGCCCAGCAAATCAGGTTGCCGAGTTTGCAATTCACTTTTGGTCACAATCTGCGAACAACAAGGTGCGCAACAACTTCATCTTAAACTGCGACCGAGGCATCGGTTTCGGTCTCGGTAAGCACCAGCATCGTAGGAACGACGGCGGTGAGATTAGCGGCAACACTATTTTTCATCCGCGCACGTCAAATCCGTTTTCGGACGTTGGTATCGCGCTAGAAAATAGTCCAGATACTGTTGTCAACGATAATACGGTGCTACTGCGGCACAACTACCCAAACGCGATCGAGTATCGCTTCCCGGGTACTCAGTCCGTAATCATTAAGCAAAACACACTAAACCGAGCCGTCAGATCTCGTAACCAAGGCAGCGGTAGCGTCTTCGAAAATCGTAAAGTGAGTTCCGATTCGGAAGTATGGGCTCGTGTAGCCAAAATAGCCCGGAAACATGATCCTCGCTTTAGCGAGTAGTTGCGGAGTTTTGTGCCTCTCGAAGTTCTTCGATCAGCTGGGTAGCGCTATCCACGGGCCCCGTACGGGCAACGAGCGAATCCAGTAACTTCACAGCTTCATCTGTGCGTCCAAGTTGAGCAACGATTCGCGCCCGACTGACCACATAGGCTGTCTGCTCAGGAGCGGCTTGAATGAGCTCTTCGTTTAGTTTCAGCGCCTCTTCACCACGGCCGACGATCGCCAGAATCACTGAGTACGTATCCTTAACTGCAAAATTGCTGGGCTGAAGTGCTAAAGCTTCTTCCGCAACTCCGAGGCTTTGTTGGGGATCGGAAAAACGTAAAGACCAAGCCAAATTATTGAGAACAGCGATATCACCGGGACGTAACTCGTTTAGCTTTGTAAAGGATCTCGTAGCTCCATCGAAGTTCTTCTCTCTGAGTTGAAGGCTGCCAAGTTGAGCCAGTACAGCCGCGTCGTTTGGATTACTTTCCAGCCAGGCCCCAAGCTCATTGAAAACGGTGACTTTTCTTCCCTGGCGCCACAGAGCTTGAGATCGAAGAATGACCGTTCGAGACTGAGGCTGGTCTTCAACTGACCGTTTGAATGATGCAGCCGCACGTGCGTAATCTCCGGCCGCAGTTGCAATTTGTCCTTCCGCGAGGCTGTACTGCGCGTCGGTTAGGCCACTACCAACCAAACTCTGAAGCACTTCCTCAGCTGCTTCGAATTTTTTCATCCCGACTAAAAGGCCTATTAGTCTGGCCCCAATTTCTGGAGTAGGTTTTAGCTCGAGAGCCTTTCGCAATGACGTTTCTGCATCGGCAAGGTACTTAAGTCCGATTTCCGCACTGCCTTTAGCTACCCAGGATTCTGCGCGTGCAGGCGTTAATTCGACCAACTTGTTGGCGGCGTCACGAGAAGCCCCGTATTCACCTAGTTGGAAGTTCGCGGTGGCCAAAAGTTCATGGATAGCGGGCTGGTTTGAGTGGCGTTGCTTCGCATCAGTGAGAATTGTAATTACTTTGTCCGGACGATTTTGACTAGCCTCGTATCGAGCCAGGCCCACTACTGGTTCCGGAGCGGTTGGATGGGCCTCCATCGCTTTTTGGAGTGCACTCTCCATGCCATCCAAGTCGCCAGAGAGCTCGCGGACGTTGGCAAGCCTCAATAGAGTCTTGAGCTCATTCTCATGATAATCCAGAATTTCATTTAGGTAGGCTTCAGCAGAACTGAAATCCTTCCGTTCCATGGCCAGCGAGACGAGACCGTTACGCCCCACGATAGAGTCTTCGCGCAACTCGATTGCCCGTTTATATAGAGTATTGGCTTTGTTTTTATCTCCGCTTACGTGTTGTACGCGTCCAGCTAAAGCTAACGGGATATCGCTGTCCGGCCTATCTGCTACAAATTGGTCTGCTTCCTGCAGCGCCCGATTAGTGTCGCCTGACGCGATTAGCGTTACGATCAGCTTGGTTCGTATCTCCGAAGAGTCCGGTTGCAGCTCTCGTGCGGCATAAAGTTGTTCGATGGCGGCCTCCATCTCGCCACCGCGCGCTAGCTGCGAACCGTAGTCCGCCAACAGAGTTTCGTTGACCTCGCCCCCGAGTTCTAGTGCCTGCGCGTAGGCCTCGAGACTGGCCGCGTTATCACCGGTCAGCGCAAGGGCGACCGCTAGAATTCTTAGTGCGCTAGTGTTCATGGGGTCGCTCTCCAAAACGGCTCGTGCGATTTCTATAGATGATTCGTGTTCCCCCAGTGCACTGCTGACACTGGAAAGTCTAAGTTTCAGATCATTGTTTTCGGGATCCAGCTCATTCAAAACACCAAGCTGACGCCGAGCCATCTCATAATTGCCTTGCTCTGAATTTGCTATCGCTGCTACATAGAGAGCCGTAGGATGTCGCGAGTCGAACCGCAAAACCTTATTTGCGTTGTTGAGCGCATTGTCATAATCCTTTTCATAGACTGCGAGCTCGGCGATAAGCAGCGAAACCCGCGGATCGCTCGGCGACAGCTTTCTTGTGTAATCGAGTTGCTTGCGAGCGCGATCTCTATCGCCAGCTCGTAGGTAACTTGAAATCAGTCGAAGTCGATCATCGAAGCGCCAAGGATTGACTCGTATGGCCTGTTCCAGTGGCTCTTGCGCTCCACTGTAATCGCTTTCCAAAAGGTAAAGGCGTCCCAAATAGCTCCAGGCTCTATCACTATTAGCGTACTCGCTAGTAACCGCTTCCATCTCGGGAATGAGTTCGGCAGCACGGGTGCCGGTGCGGGCCAGGATCTCAATTTGCGTATGCCGAACATGTAGGTCATTTGGTGACAGCCTTAGGGCTTCTCCTATGGTGTCAAACGCTTCTGCTTCTGCGCCCCAAGATAGTTGAGCGCGAGCCAACGCAGCTAGATATAGGGGGTCGGTAGACGCCCGCTCAAAAAAGTTTTCTAGCAGTAGCTCGCTGAATGTCTCGAATTCGCCAGCCCGGACCAGAGCCTCCGCATACCGGATTAGAAGTGCCGGATCATTGGATGCGTCAACCGCCCGGCGATACTCTTCCGCAGCCACAGCTGGTCGCTGCTCCCAAAGCTCACGATCACCCAGAATTCGTCTTGCATCCGCCGCATTCGGATTGCGCTGTAACAACACCTTTGCATCTAGACTCGCCGCGTCCCAGTTGCCTGCATCCGCCGCAGAGTTCGCGCGTACCGATAGTTCCTCGCTAGAAAGCTCTGCCTCACAAGCAGTCAAAGCGAAGATGGCTAGGATAATCGGCAGTGTGGATCGGATAAGGCAAACGCGCCGATCCAACCGGTTCGAGAAAAGGCCTGAATCTCTCATAAACGCTAATTCTAACCTCTAAAAACGCTACCTTAGATTATTAACAAGTGCTCGGAAACCACGAAAGAGTGCTCCAAATCACACTGGAAGTGGTAACAACTAAAAATGTAGGGCCGCCGCGTGCTCTGACCCCGGTCATTTCGAACCTTATTGTTCAGTCTTAGCGATTTTTGATAGCAACAGTATTATCGCGGGCAAAGTGAATAAGTCGAACAGCAACGCGGTACACAGCCCAAGCGCAGTAAGGGCGCCGAAAACTGATGTTGGTAGAAAATCAGAGTTTGCGATAAGCAAAAATTGCCCGACAAGAATTGCCGTAGTTGCTAGTAATGCCCTGCCACGCTCACGCATTGATCGGACAAGGGCAGGAACCACAGCGGCCCCGTTCTTAAGTCGACTCCGATATGCAAAAAGCAGGTGAATCGTATCGTCCACAGCGATGCCTATGGCCACGCTCGCCACCATTGCTGTCGCCATGTCCAACCATATACCCAAGAAGCCCATACAGCCAAAGATCAATACTATGGGCGCGATATTTGGAATCATGGAAATCATCGTCAAGGCAAGACTTCGCCATAAAAAAGCCATGGCTCCCCCGATAAGAAGTAGAACTAGTACCAGGCTGCGAATCTGTCCTTCGATAAGTAATTTTTCTTGGTCGGCAAAGAGGCGGGCCATACCGCCGGTATCCCAATTGAGCTGGGATGGCAGATGCGGCGCTAGCTGAACAGCGAAATCGTCGAGCAAACGGTTGATCTCCCTAGCACCGTGCACGTTCAGACTGGCCAATAGTCGGCTGCTGTTTCGTTCCTCGTTGAGAACATCGCCGAGATCTTGTCCATCGTAGAAGAGTAAGTATTGCTCAATGAGGGCATCGTTTTGCGGAAGTTGATTCGCCGGTCCAACGCCCCCGCCAAAAGCCCAGTGCATCTGCTCAAGCAGGTCGGGGAGTGAAACCACTAAGTCAACTTCTGGTCTAGCCAGGAGCCAGTCCCGGGACTTCGCCACGGCCGCTAGCGCGTCACTCCTGATGATGCCGTCCCGTTCATCAAGCGAAAAAAGTAGTTCCAAGGGCATAACACCGGAGAGATTGCTCTCTATCTCTTCGGTAGCCCGACTGATCGGATGGGATTCGGAAAAAAAACGATACAAGTCCGACTCTACGGTGACGCTGGGAATATAGAGCGCACTCCAGACCACCAGAGTCAGTGAAACGCTTAAAACTTTGAGAGGGTGGCGCAGGGCTACTTTTGTTGAAAGGGCAGCAACTCGGTTTACCGCAGCCCAACCTGCACTAGTCTTCACGTTCTTACCTAGGGGAACCTCTAGTAGGAGAGGAGGTAGTAGGTAGAGAACTACCAATGCGCCCATAAGGATGCCAAAGGCCCCGCTTAGCCCAAAGTAAGCGATCGGCCTGATAGGGCTCGCTACCAGCGAGAGCAGGCCCGCGGCTGTCGTTAATGCTGTAAAAAAGATTGGTCTCGCAGTCTCTCCTAAAGCGTTGGTCATTCGGTGTATGCCGCGCATACCTCTAGATTCAGCCAGCGCAATAGCGTTATATAAATGCAACAGCATGGCTACGAGCAGTGCGGTTAAAAGTGGCGGTAAGATGGCCATAATCAAAGTGAACGGCTGTCCCAAAGCGCTGAGAAGAGCGATGGTGCACCCCGTGACCGCTGAAATCGCACCGGTTGAAAGAACCAGCACTTCCCAACGACCAAAAAACCACCAGAGTAAAGCAAGTGATATCGCAAGCGTGCCGGGGACGAACAGCGCGAGGTCGCGAATCATAGATTCAAATTGAGCTACGTCTAACGCGACGTGTCCGCCGATGGCTTGCAGAGATTCCGTGAGACCGTGGGTGTCGATGAGCTTTCTCACATCATTTTGAAGCACATAGCGTTCTAGGCTGCTGGATAATTTGGTGGGGCGCACAACCAGAGCCACTGCATCATTCTCGCGGGAGACGATTGCGCCTGGGGCAAAGCGATCGCTTCGCGCAAGTGTGCTGTTTTCGTTTGGTGAGACAGATAACGTGTCTGAGCCGAGTAATTGCTCGACAGTGAAACCGTCGTCAGTCAAGCGAATGTGGTCAACGGTTCCGAGCGTCATCGCTCGCTCGACGAGATCAGAATTTTCGAGAGACAGAGCTAGACTCTTTAGATCCGTAAGAAACTCTTTCTCGAAAATCCTTTGTCCTGAGAAAAGAGCAACAAGCACTTGATCCTGCGGAAAGTGCTCTCTTATTTTTCTGTCAATTACGACCGCTGCTGCGTCTGTAGGAAAATACGCATCGGGGGCGTTGTTGAGCTTCAAATTGAGTAGGAGCGGGCCTGGGGCCAAAACCAATGCAGCCAGAAAGCACAGCGCGGCTTTGCGATTAAGTGAGACCCTCACAGCCTAAAACTGCGCTCTTATGCCGAGTACCACAGCGTCATTGCGGCGATAAAAGCCCTCCGCTGTGCCGCTGTTTCCATCGAATAAATGGAATCCGAGGTATAGCTCGCTCGGCTCGAAACCAATGAAGCTAATCTCTGGGTTTAGGTAGCTTCCTTCTTCGTCGAGACGAAAGGAATACCTAACATTTACTCGCCAGTTAGGTGCGAAAGAGCCGAAGGGGGTTTCCACCTCACCGCTAAGGTTAGTGATGTTTTCGTAGTCAATCGGGCTATCTGCGTCCAATAGATGCTGACCCGAGATCTGAGCGGTAACGCGCAGGTTTCGATCGCCAGGAAAAACTTCGGTCCCAAGCACCCAGTGTGCTGCGGGGCTCGTCATCTGAAGAAAGTCCAATGACCGCGTGTAAGGCATATCGCTCAACCAAGCGGCTTCCGCGCGAATTGTTAGCGAACCTATTGCCGTGGACCAATCGCCCCCCAACACGGTTGTTCTTGGATACACCGTTCTTAAATAGGCGGGCGTTAGCTGAGAGGGTTCCTCCTCTAACGCAAAATAAGGTTCTGGATTGTGCACTCTTTGTAAAGTCAAAGACCCATCCCATCGGGGAGTTGTGACGGTATAGCGAGCCGCAAATCCAGCGCTACCTTCGATGCCGCGGCGAAGCCTTGCCCCAGAAAGGGCGGCTTGCTGCAACTGCGATAGTGGTAAGCCGGCAATTTCACCCGTTTGCCTGTTTATGGGATACCAGATGCTGTCTTCGTCGGGGAGTTCTGCTTCTCGGAAATGGGGCAACACAACAAGATCCAACTTACTGCTCTCACGCAACCATTCCAATCGGAGCGCGAGATTCGCTCGGCGCCGATACTCTAGGTCGTCAAGGATCAAGCGTGTGAAGTCGCGAGTGCTCAATCGATCAGTCGGTGCAAACTCATCGGAATTGCCCCAGAGAATCTTTTGCGCGCCGGCGGTAACTGTCCAAGCACCGCCTTTAAAGCGAAGCCACGATTCGTCATAGTCTGCTTTGGTCCAGCTCAATTCGGGCAGGGAGCCTCGTTGGAACTGAGCGTCGATTCGTGCGGTTACTTTTGCTTCGATCTGGTCCGTTAGCCTGCCATTAAGCGCTACTAAGCCCTGCAAATGCGCATTCAAGCCAAAGTTATCGCTTGGATCCATGGCTCCCGGCTCAAACAAAGCTCTTGGTGCGGACCAGCGCCATGATTCGGCTGATTGAACTTTATGAGGGGAGGCGGATTCAGCTTCGCTCGGCGCTCCAAAAACCAACACCGTTCCGGCAGACTCGCTATCCGAATCTTCGGATCTTGCTTCCTCGTGCTCACCGTCATCCGAAACGACGCTTTGAGGTACGGTGCGCCTCCTTGGTTCACGGGCCTCTTGAGGTGCGGACGATACGCTACTAACTGGCGTGCATTCTCCAGTACAAGTATCTTCAGGCTCTTGCGATTTGTCTTCGACCGCCAAAGCATGGACAGAACCCGAGTCCGCTCCCCTGATTTTTGCATCGCTAAGCGGAGAATTTGCAAATACTATTTTGAGCGTTGCGCTCTTAAGGTTTGCCTCCTGCCAAACCAAAATACGGTCACGAAGCGGTTCCGACAGAAGATCGAAAACGAGACGCAATCTACCGTCGGGTTGCACCGCATACCGTATTCGCTCCACGTAATTGTCTTCAATCGGAATCGAATCTGCGCTTTGCCCCCCCATAGCAGCATTCTCAATATCAATAACGTAGCGATTGGGACCTACCAGACCAAAGCTCGTGTAGTCGGGAGTGGCTGCGGTCACGTCTTGCGGAAGCTGAAATGCGACTTCGTAGATGGACCGGTCGTCGCTTGAAATGATCTCAATTGATTCGGCCATCCATGATTCTGCAGACCAAGCACCAAGGGAATTCCACAGGAGTGCGACCGTTACGCTGGTCATCGACGTTCCGACGGTGTGATCAGCTGCTGCGGGTCTTGAGGCGCGAGTTCTTCTCATTGCGCAACGCCGTCTTCGCATCCTTGTGGATAATCGGCATTACCCATTGATATGGAGCTAAACACTTCTGGATTTAAACCAACGTTATAACATGTGTTTTCGGCGATGATCGTGGTTTTTAGATCGCTTTTCAGGTCTGTAATCGTCATTTCGGTTACAGTCCAGTACCCTGATATTTGCTCGACTCTTCTCACTTTAAGTCGTTTCACCGGTTGAGAATCGTCAGCGCGATAGAAGTCAACCTGCAACGGTAGATCTAAGTCTGGGTGAATCCAGCTGATCCGCCGGCTATAGGTTGAGCTAGATTCAATTTTGGGCACGCTTTCAAGAACGATCGTTTCAGTGCCAAAAATGACTTCCTTGCGAAGAATTTTGTGCGCATCGAGAGAGGGCGGGCGCTCCTGCAGATCTTCGTAATATAGGTGCGATTGAACAAAGCGACCGCCCCGGTTTGAGCTGCTAATGCGGCGAGTTCTGTTTAGAGCCGGCAGATATAACCAAATCGCGTCGTCATCGTCATGGACGAGGAGCGATGTGGCTTCAATGTTTGCCGGCGAAGTAAATAGCATGAGCGATCGTCGTCCTTGAGGGGCGTTCAACTGGTAGGTCAGCAGTTCTCGCTCTCTTACACGCCCGGATTTCGTTTCTATGGTCATTAGGCCCTTAGTAATAGAATCGTCACCAACTAAGCGGTTGACCACACGGTTTGCGATCAAGAAAGCTTCGTCTATGGCGTCGGCACGGCCGGCAGAACTGACAAGCGTTGACAGGGCAAAAATAGCAATAGCAAGGGGCCGAAGTTTCGACATCACCCCATTGAGCCGTAAGTTAAACATTCACATGCCATTTGCTCATGCCATTTGTCTTGTGGCGCCCTGAATAAAATCTGGCTGCGACCTATCCCACTTAACCCAGCGTCTTTTCCCATCCTTTACCGTCCTTATTCCCGCCCTTTCCCGTCCATTAGGCGCTCAGGTACGATAAAACAGAACAGTTCGTCGTTACCGGACAAGACAGTGGTTCGCGTTCAGCTAATCTGCCTGGCATTCGATAGGAACTGCCCTCGGGCATACTGTGTCTTAGTCACGCTCCTTGCTTAGGCGTATATTACGAAATAATTCCTGTATTTACAGAGATGAGCGAAGGTGACTTCTATCTTTGAGACTCGTGTCTAAAAATT
>JBCBZV010000137.1:0-10319 GCA_039815155.1 Pseudomonadota bacterium | reverse complement strand
CAACGATCAGCGTTAAAACAGACGCAAACCCCAGGCCAGCCATAATCGTTACGGACATATTGACGAAGAACACATCACTAAGAAGCGGTATCAGGCCCAAAATTGTCGTCGCGGCTGCCAAGATAACGGGTCTCAAACGGGATACGCCCGAATCGAGAATCGCATCATAGGAATTCTTACCATCGTCAATTTGCTGATCAATCTCTTCGATGAGAACGATGGCGTTTTTTATGAGTAAGCCAATGAGCGACAAAGCACCGAGAAGCGACATAAAGTCGAAGGCCCCGTTGGTCGATAGCAGCCCCGCGGTCACTCCGACCAGCGCCAGCGGGACGGTCATCCATATAATCAAAGGCTGACGTAGCTTTCCGAACAGTAAGATGCTGGTAAGAATCATTGCTAGCACACCTACCGGTAGGGAACTGGCAAGACCTGTCTGCGCATCGGCATTGTCTTCGTACTCTCCTCCCCATTCGAGCGTGTAACCCGGTGGCAGCTCGAGCGCCTCGATTTGCGGTCTCAGTCGGCTAAACAGTGGTGTCGCCAGTTCGCCGGTCGGATTGCACGAGGCAATAATCGTTTGCATACGATCACGACTGCGCAGCAAAGCGTTTTCAAACTCCGTCTCATAGCCACTGATAACGGCCGAAGCAGGTACGGTACGGCCGAGAACGGCACTCCATATTTGAACATCACGAAGTGAATCGATATCTGTTCGCTCCTGGTCAGCCGCACGCATTTTAATGAGCAAGGTCCGGTTGCCGTCACGATAGGAACCGGAGACGACTCCATCGTAGGAGTATTTCATAGCGTCGGCCAGGTCCTCGCGTGATATTCCAAGCTGGCGACCAACCTGCTCGTTGAAGACCGGGACCACCACCTTAATCGGCGAGCGCCAGTCATTGCGAATATCGATGGATTCAAGGTCTGCACGCATCAGTGCCTGAGCCTGCTCTGATAACTGGCGTAAAACCATGGGGTCGGGCCCAGAGAAGCGCGCTTCGATTTTCGCATCCCGACCAGGGCCGATGCGCATGGTCTTAATGATCGGGTCAAGATCCGGTGCGTATTGGTGAAAGCTGTCAGCAACCGAAGCCCTCAGCTCGGGCAGCATGCTCGCATCTTCCACTCGCACAACAATCTGGCTATAGGCAGGAGAGGATTCCTTGCTGTCGTAGACCAGAGTAAATCGCTGGTGCCCCCCTCCGATCGCCGTACTCGTGGACAACACGCCTTCCTGATCTCTGAGAACCCGACTCACCGCCAATGAGTCCTCTCGGGTCTTACGGATATCGGTCCCCTCTGGCTCGTAAATATCAATGAGCAAAAGCGGCGTGTTCGATGCAGGAAAGAAGCCGTCCTTAACATGACCAAAACCGTAGTAACTCAGAAAGAATAGCGCCACGGTTATACCGATTGTCACCTTGCGGTAATCCACTGCAGCTGCGACCAGCGAACGATAGGCCTGAAAAAAACGACCGGAATAAGGATCGTTCCCGTCACTAGCATCTGCTTGCTTCATGAGTAAAGAACACAGCAACGGTGTCGTACTCATGGCGGTTATCCAACTCAAGGACAGCGATATCAAAATGACATAGAAAAGCGATCCAGCAAACTCACCGGTGTTGTCTGGAGACAGACCAATGGCTGAAAAAGCCAGGATGCCGATAGCGGTCCCACCAAGCAGCCCCCAGGCGGTCTTACCGGTCACCTCTTTCGCAGCGTCTACAGCCGATGTACCCGCCTGCATTCTGATCTGCATTCCTTCGGCAACTACAATCGCGTTGTCCACCAGCATTCCGAGCGCGATCACCAGTGCCCCGAGAGAAATGCGCTGCAATTCGATGCCGTACAGATACATGATCAGCAAGGTACCGGCGACGGTGATGAGAAGAACGGAACCAATGATTATCCCAGTACGCAGCCCCATGAACGCGAGCAGGACCAAAATCACGATACCCACCGCTTGAGCTACGCTGCTGACAAAGCCCTGCACAGATTTATTCACTTCTGCAGGCTGATCGTAGACCGGCGTTAGCGTCATGCCCACCGGGATTATGTTCTGAAGCTCTTGAAGACGTCGGTTGATATGCCTTCCGACATCCACAACGTTGTTTCCCTCTGACATGCTCACACCCACACTGAGCGCCGGGTTCCCGTCGTGGTAATAGAACTTGTTCGGCACTTCATCGTAGGCCCGGGTAATCTTCGCGATGTCACCCAACCGAATCAGCTGCCTATCTGGAGAAGAAATCAGGACCTCGCCGATCTCCTGCACAGATCGGAACTCGCCGGTCGGATTTATCCTTACGTAGTCGTCGCCTACGCTGATGTTCCCTGAATCGAGTAGCGCATTCTGCGACCCCAAAACAGCTGCAATCGTGTTTGGATCAATACCGAATTCCGCGAGCCTAGAGCGTGAGATATCGAGGTACACAACCTCACGTTGTTCTCCGTCTATGGATACCTTACGCACTCCGTCTATAAGTACGAGCTGACGCTTTATGTCGTCTGCAACGTCATAGAGATCCCGCCAGCTGTAACCTTCGCCGGTAAGCATGAAGTAAACGCCAAATACGTCGCCAAAGTCGTCGATGACCATCGGTGCACGCGCATCCGCTGGTAGGGAGCTTTGAACATCCGCGACCTTTCGCCTCAATTCATCGAAGACGTTCGGCAACTCTTCCGAACCGTATTCATCTTTAAACTCGATCTTTATGTCGGACAAGCCGGGCCTCGACACGGACATGTTGATATCTTTCAACTGAGGCATTCGCTGGACTGCATCCTCAAGATGATAGGTAACTTCGTCGTAGACTTCTTGCGCGGAAGCACCCGGATACTGGGTAATGATTTTCGCCATCTTAATGGTGAACGCGGGGTCTTCCAGACGACCAATATTCTGAAAACCGTAAACACCTCCGACGAGAAAAACGACCACCAACAGCCAGGAGACCACAGGTGTACGTACGGAATACTCCCCGATATTCATCAGTTAGCGCTTCCAAGGTCGTCAGACTCGCGAGGTATTGCCTGTTCGCCTGTGCGCATTCGGGTCACACGCATCCCTTCCGATAAATAAGATGCTCCCGCTTCGACAATCTTCTCACCCCCGGCGAGACCATCTAGCACCTCAATCATATTTCCGGACATCCGACCCGTAGTGACCTGCCTCGAACGAACAACCATGCCCTCCTCGTCGAGAACAAAGACCCGGGGTGTTAATGATTCATCGCCCTGTACTGCTCGGGCCGGTATCCAAGTGACCCGGTCCTTGATCAGAAGCCCGGTAAAATCGAGCTCTACCTGGGCTGTCATACCGGGCAGTACGGTAAAATCGCTAGGCTGCGGCATAGAAAAGGTCATGGAAAAAGACTGCGTATCTGGATCGGCGCGCGTGCTGATCTCCTTGATCTCAAGCGCAAATGCAATGGACTCATAGTCTTCGAAGGAAGCCAGTGCGCGGACGTCGCGGGCGGCCGAGTTATCCAGGTCAGTGGTATTGTCGATCGGTCCTTCCACAGCGCTGACGCTGCGCACAATAGACTCGGGCATCGCGATTATCACGTCGAGCATAGTCACGTCTTGTAGATATACGACCGCTTGCTTACCAACAACCTCTTCGAAGTTATCGACGTAGCGCCGCGCGATTCGACCAGTGAAAGGGGCGCGAAGCGTCGCATAGCTTAGGTTTGTCTTCGCCTGGGACAGCGCTGCTCGAGAAGATCGAAACTCCGCCTCCATACGATCGTAATCCGAACGAGATATGGCGCCGCTCTTAATAAGCTCCTGCGCTCTATCGAAATTGCTCTGACTGTTATCAAACGCGGCCTGCCGGTCTTCAACGGTAAGCTCGAAATCGGTTGGGTCCAAGCGAGCAATTACCTGCTCCGCATTGACCACATCGCCTTCGCGCACCGGCAGTTCTGCTAGCTGTCCGCTGACGCGAAAGGACAACTCCGCTTGCTTGGCCGCTTCGATGGATGCGGGAAACTGTCGCAGCTCCTGCCCAAGCCCTTCATCCACCACAAACAGCTTCACCGGTCTTGAAGATGGCGCCGCAGGCGGAGGCTCTGAGTCCGCACAAGCAACTAGCAGGGAGCTGGCAAAAAGCAAACTCAGCAGCGGCCTACAAGGATTACTGGCGATAGCACTGCGTACAAGCAATGGCTGCATAGGAGTTTCCGTCGCAAATGAGAAGTAAAACATTATATCTGTGTTCCGTAGCAAGCGAGCCGATCACGTAAAAATCAGTCAAACAAGAGCTCGTGATGCATGGCCAACTCGGGGAAGTAAAGCGCACATCTGGGCGTGGCGCCGTGAAGTTCGGCCAGCGCTCGCCGGTAGTTCGCTAGCTGACTTTTGTATTGTTGTTCTTGTGCTTCAAAAAACTCGCCCATGCTTTGTTCCGGCGAAGGTTTAGTCGTCTTGTAGTCGATCACCCAAGGTTCGCTGCTTTGCGCGTCGATAAAGGTGTAATCCACGATCAAAGAAATGGGGTTTTCCCCATCAAGAAAAGCTAGTTCAAGTTCAGCCTGACGTTCTAGCTGTTCCGGAGACAAAGCCCATCGCGCCCAGGGATCATTTAAAGTTCGCGCTACCGCTTGTGTTGCGCGGTCCGTCAAGGATTCAAGATCGTTCGCCGGTGCGCCCGCATCCCATAGTGACGCATGAAGAATCTCTAGCAACCCACTATCAACCTCCGTGGGCAATTCCGATCGGTAGGCCAAACACTCCATACATCGATGCACCGCTGTCCCATAGGCGCGAGCGTTTATATTGGTCGCGACCGGGTGATGCTGCGCTGGGTGTAGCTTGGCGACAGCCTCTACCTCGGGAGTTTCCCGCAAACGCTGATAAACAGGAATCGTAGACGGCAGGACATCACTGTCGATGCCAGAACTGCAGGCCCGCTGTGGGTGGTCGCTCAGCGTTGGCCAAAGCAGGCGCAATAAGGAATCGCGTTTTGGTGCCTGAGTTTTTTCAGTCGATGCATCCCACTTCAGCACACCGCTCAAACACAGCTTTTTTTCTGCCCGCGTGCAGCCAACGTAAAGCAGCCGAGCATCCTCATATCGACGTTTCTGCTTTTCTGTCCAGCGCAGATAGCTGTATACCGAACTTACCGAAGGATCATCCACTTCCGGCCGAAGATCGAACAGGAAGTCTTCGTGGGAACCAGAAACAGCGCCCCCATCCCAAAGCAAGAGATCTCGTTGCGCCGGTGGTGCCCCCGCATGCAGGCTAGGTAAAAACACCCAGTCGAACTCCAAACCTTTACTCTTATGGAGCGTCATCACCTGAAGCTTGCTGTCCGCAGCAGCAGCCGCGTACAAGGTGGCTAGCTCTCGTTCCAAGGCGATTCGAGATAAAGGCTCACGCCGGTCCTCAAAACCCGGGAGCAAGGAGAACAACTGCTCGGCGTCCAGAAGATCGCGGAGCTTGTTGACGCTGGCAGGCCCGCCCAGTCTGAGCCAGCATTCCTCGACCCAGACCTTTAGCGCGAGACGATCTCTGAAAGAATCAGCCCAGTGCAGCACGGAAAGCGCATGGGCGACCCGCTCTCTTCCAACAGCAGAAACTCGGCCAAGCGTAACGTCAATGGAAACCGGCAAAGCCGAGAGCGCTTGCGGCGTCGGGGCGGCCAGCGACACCTGCAGTAAATCATCATAATCAAGGCCGATGGGCGGCGTACGAAGCAGCGATAACCATGCATAGCGATCAGAACGATCCGTTAAGACGCAGCACAAGGTGAGTAAATCCCGGATTACTTGTTTACCAGCGAGCGCGTCGAGGTCGTGTGCGACGGGTGCTAGTCCCCGATCAACAAGAGCGCGTACGATCGGTCGAAGAACGGTTCTAGATCGTCCTAGTACTGCGATACTAGAAACCGCCGGGTCCTTCATGCCTTCTTCAACCTTGTCGCAAAGAAGCGTCAATTCTGCTCCGGCAGCAGAATCATCGTCATTTTCACAGTAGAGCAGTTCGACTTCCACACTACCGCTACTTTCTTGGGCGGCCTCGGCCGCTAAGTGAGCAACGGCGCCCAGCTGCGGATCGTCCTGCGGTGGAAGGGCGGCGCTAAATTGGTCGTTGACCCATGTAACAAGTTGCGGCGCGCTCCGAAAGTTAACCCCCAGATCGAGCCGCTGCAGCGGAAAGTCTCCTATTCCATGATCTCTTGCCTGCAAAAACAAACTCACATTCGCCTGGCGGAAACCGTAGATTGATTGCTGGGCGTCACCTACCAGGAACAGCGTGCGAGGACCCTCTGGATACTGCTGGTTATGCTCGGCCCAGCCGCGGATAAGTCTGCGCAGTAACTCAAACTGAAGGGACGACGTGTCCTGAAACTCGTCGACCAGTAGATGTTCCAACCGGTAATCCAGCCGCATTGCCAAATCGGTTGGCGAATCATCGGTTCCCAAAGCTTGCAGCGCAGCCAACGCTACCTGGGTGTAATCGTTTTGCCCGCTGCTTTTGAACTCGATGAGCATTTCGGCGGCCAGGCGAGGCAGCAGGCGCAGCACCGCAGCAAGCACGCTGGATTCCTGTTCTACACTCTCGTCCAACGGCAGCTCAAGTAGATGTTGAGCGATGACTAACCGATTTTCATCAGGCTCCTCCCGGAAGCGTTTTAGGAGATTCAGCATGTCTTGCTTGAGCGACCTATCTTCCGGACTGTCCACAGGGAATCCCTGCGCTTTAGTCACGGTCTTGCGCCAGCCTTTTCGGTCTTTTGTAAGCAGCATGGACGCCAGATCCTGCCAGTTCGCAAGCCCTTCGCTGTCCGGATTCCAATCGGCTACGAGGGAAAGCTTTTCGCAGCGGTGCTGATAAAGTGCGCGCAGTTCGCTCAGCTCAGCATCGAAGACTTGTCGAATCCGTAGCACCTGGTTGGAAGCCAGGCGCTGCAGGCTTTTCTGAAGCAAATTTGGCCCGTCGGCATGCGCTGCGTTGAGAAGCAGCGGTTGCCACTGCTCTCTCTGATCCAGCAGACGTCCCATTAGCGCCAGCGCTTGTTCCCAATTGTTGTCTAAATGCAGTAATAAACGGCGTACATCCGAACTTCGGTCTTTATCCGAATGATCCAGCTCACGCTTAAGAAGGTTTAAAACAGCCGTTCGCTGGAGCGCGGCCTGCCTATCGGATACCTCCGCAGCACCTCCCGTCCCACTGGTGAGAGGCATTTGTCGCGCGATTTCAGCGCAAAGACTGTCGATTGTTTGAATGCGCAGACATGCCGGGCTTTCGAGCAGATTCCACTGCTGCTCGCGCGCGTGATCCAAAGCCAGCGCCGCAAGATCAATGGTCCGCTGTTCGTAGCTGCTAGCCGCCTGTCTACTCTGCTGAGCCTGGGTGAAGGAGTCCAGCACCCGTTGACGCATCTCGGCTGCGGCCTTTCGGGTGAAGGTGATAGCACAGATGGATTCGGGGCTTTGCACTCTGGGCAGCAATGCGAGATAGCGCTGTACGAGTAAACTCGTTTTGCCTGAACCCGCTGGCGCAGTCACGCAATAGGAGCCGTTGGTGTGAATTGCCCGATCACGCGCAGTCTGGTCGGAAACGCTCATCTGTCTGGCCTACGCACTAGAGTGCTGGTTTCGGCATGCGCAACTGAGTTCTTTTCGACGGAATCATCGATCAATCCATCGGCAAACTCACGAGCAATTTGCTCGAGCTCGCTTCGCCAAAATTGTCGAAAGACAACTTTCGCGGGCGTATCGATAGCTACCTTTTGGACCTGCTCCAGCTCTTCATAACTCGGAAATAGCTTCACGCCGGAAGCGATTTCACACTCCGCGACTCCTGAAAAACCCATCGCGCCGCGCTTAAGTGAAGCGAACGCCAAACCGTCGGCGAACGGCTCGACCTGTGCATAGATAGGTAGCTGGGTACTTGTGAGGGGTGCTTCGAACCAGCGCTTGGTACTTTCCGTTGCACCGGTCTTGTAGTCGATTAGAAAACGAGTGCCGTCGGCCAAGCGATCGACCCTATCCAAGCGCAATTTGACCGTTAGCGGGCCGAGTTTGAGTTCGGCCTCGCGCTCGCAGGCCTCAACCACAAAGGCTATGGGTCTGGTTTTCTCAAGAGCTAGCCAGTCCGCTAACTGCTCGCTGACGCGTTCGCGCTCCAGATCCAAAATACGGGGGCCAAGAATTTCTCGACGCTGGACGTTCAGGGACTGGAGCGCCTTTGAGACCGCGCCCCTGATCAACAATGCGAGTTCACCCTCTTCCGTGTCTGCAAGCGATTCGGAACTCGTGATCGTGCAGTAGACCTCGTACAAGGCCCGATGCATCACCGTGCCCTTTTCCGCAGGATGCAAACCGGCAAACAACACGGAGGGAACGCGGACACCGAGGCGCCACTCCGCAAAGGCCTGAAAAGGACTTCCAACCTGAGCGGCAAAAAGCTGCGACGAGACACTTTTGCTCGCCGCCTCCTCTGCCAAAAGCGGAATCGCTGAAAGCTCAACGGAATCGAGGCGGCGCTGCTGATACTGCTCAATCCAACGAGGATCGGATTGATGCTCGTGGGCAGGCGAGTCTGCTTGAGTGATGGCTGTAGTGGATGACAGCAACGGACTCGGTAAGTACCGGATGTCATCTTCCTGAGCCAGGTAACTCGGCTGAACCGAGCTTGTGCTGGCACACCAACTCGACCAACGCGCTTGTGCCTGTCGCCACTCCCAGGCGCTATCACACCGGGGCATTCCTGCACTGACTTGCAAGCGATGGGGTAGATAAGGATTGGGTCTCGGGGCGTCGGGCCAGCGGTGAGAAGCCATACCCGTTATCCAAAGCGCATCGAACTCCAAGCCTATCGTCTCCAATGGCCCGAGAATTTGAATTGGCTGGTCTCCAGTCTCCGGTTGAAAATCCTCTTCACCGATTAGACTTTCCAATGCGGCTAAAGCGGCGTCGTAACGTAGAGACCCAAGCAGAAGATCGAGCTGGGCAAAAGCGTCGAGAGATCGCTGCCAACGTTCGAGCTGCTGGTATTCGAGGGAATCTAAGCTCGAGCCCTGCCCCCAATCCCAGGCGGACAGCAATTTGGGAAACAGTAGTGCCCAACGCGATGGAAGAAACGCGCTGCGAAAAACACCCTCCTGAGCTTCCAGGACCGTGATTTGGTCCCAGGGTGCGCGCGCTTTTTTTCCATCCCAAAGCGGGCTGAGAAGTGCACGCAAGACTCTTTGTGGCACCGATTCCACCGCCAGAGCCCGAAGTCCTTGGACACAGTGTTCGCCATGCTCCGAGAGCTTGCTGGGTGCGCTAACAAAGCGGGACTGGAGCAATGCCAAGATAAGCTCGACCGGAACTTCAGTGCGGAAGCTAGCGAGGCAACGCAGCGCGTCTCTTACCAGGGGCACGCGCACAAGAGGGAAACCAGTAGAAAAATTCGCCGGTAGCGCCGTGTAATTGTTTGTGAGGTGACCAAACTCGCGCCTCAACAAATACTCAAGCGTGTCTCGCTCCGCATGCAGGTCGCTGAGCACAACGGCTATGCGACTAGCGGGATTTTTTTGCACCTGTCCGTGACACCAGCGGGCGACCGACTGCAATTCAGCCAAGCGTGTATTGAAGGTCTGGGGCTTCTCCACAGTGGCGCGAGGCTTGCCTATGAGGATCGGGCACCTGCGCTTGGCCGTGGCGTGGAGCTTCTCAAACAGCGGGGCCAGTTCGTCGAAGTAAAGTTCAATTAGGATTTCTTTGTGGCCGTCACTCTCTAGGCGCTGAGTGAGTAAATGCCCCAGTAGCCTCTCTGGGCTAGTAAAATTCAGTTCGCCAAGCCTGTCTTCATAGACCTTTCGCCAACGCAAAAATGCAGAGGCGTCATCTTCAAACGCAAAGTACTGAGAGAGTTCTCGCGAGTTCGGGTCACTAAGCCAAAGAAGGAGACGCTCATCGGCCTGCATACATAGCTCGGCCGCCTTTGACGGATGCAATAGCGTGAAGCCGTCCCGCTGGTTCTGTTCAATGATCTCCTGCCAGAGTTTTCGTTGCGCGAAGGAGGAAAGTACCCTGTGCGGTTCTATCTCGCCGCGAGTAATCGCCCGCTGTGCCTGCATAAGCCAGTACTGCTTCAGGGGCATTACCGGGATGTCCGTAACTACCGACCTAGCCGCGAGGCGATGGCGGCGAACCGCTTCACGTACGTTACGACTCAGGCGCTGGGTAGGTGTGACGACCGCCGCTTTCTCTTCCGGGCGAGCTTCAAGGTAGGCTTCAAAGTCAGCAATACGAGAAAACAGCGGGTTCACAGTCCCTTTCTCACCCTAAGGCGAAACAAGCGCCCAGTGAATATTGAGGTAT
>JBCBZV010000118.1:0-12570 GCA_039815155.1 Pseudomonadota bacterium | reverse complement strand
ACTGCAAGTTTTTCCACGAGTGCCAGGAAAAAAGAAGTATTTTTTTTCGCGATTGCATGATCTACGTGATTGGCCAGAACCGAATGGGGAATTGATAAGGTAGGTAGTCTTGGGCCTTGCTGCGCTGCGTATTGCATCGTTGTGCCGGGCGAGAACTTCTTGAAACTAGAATCTGAATCACCCAAAAATTAATACTGATAGACATTCAAAGCCCCCATTTAGCGTGCAATTGAAGCGTAGATATCGTCATAAGCGGATTGCATCACTGAGCTATGAAAATAGGCCTTAAAGCGATTTTGGGCGGCCAAACCAGTTTTTCTAAGTATATCGTTCGATGCCATTAAGCGAAGAATTTCATGCGCAAACTGATCCGCATCGGCTCTAGGACTCACTCGACCGGTCGTTGGGTGTAAGACAATTTCCGGGTTGCCGCCTACATTGGTTACCACCGAAGGTTTCGCAAGTGACATAGCTTCCAGGAGGGTCATAGACGTGCCCTCTGTGTCTGAGGAGAGCAGAAAGATGTCGATTGCTGCAATCCATGGGGAGGGATCGGAGATGTACCCAGGGAGGATAACAGCGCTTGCCAAACCCAATCGGTCTACCGTGGCTTCGATCCTGCTCCGTTCCTCCCCATCACCTACAATCACTAAACGACATTCAGGATGGTGTTTCGCCACTTCATAAAAGGCCTCGATCATCATCCTGTGGTTCTTGACTGGATCAAATCGTGCGATCGTTCCAAGAAGTATGCAGTCTTCGTTTATTTCGTACTTGGCGCGTAGAGTCGATTGCAAGTTGGCAGATGCGGTGATCGGAGAAATACCGTTGTAAACGGTTTGAATGCTCTCCCTCTTAAGATACTCAAAGTTGACCAGGGCCTCTTTTGTTGCCTTACTGATGGCTGTGATCCGGTCTGTCATTGCCGCCAGGACTGGATTAATAAAGCGCCTTTTGAAACTAGCGGAGTCAGGATAGAAGCGGCCATGTTCAGTGAAGACTACCTTTGTCTTCAAACCCATCGCGCCTAGGGCACCGTAAACCCAAGGCGTGTACTGATGACAATGAACGATGTCGATGCGGTTTTTTTTTAGATGTTCGCGGATTGCGAGAATAACTTGAAGATCGAAACCCGGACGACGGGGAAAGCTGGTGACGGAAATGCCCTCTCTTAAGAGCTGCTCACCCCAAGGCCCAATGGGTTGCTCTATACAAAACACCGATGACTCCAGGCCTCTCGCGTCGGACCTATCCAAGAGCATTCGAATCACTCGCTCTGTACCCCCGATTCGCATATCGAAGGTTACATGAAGGACTCTAGTTGTCTTCAAGGGCTATCCATATACTCATTCCACCAGAGTTGGAAGATAAGTAGGCTCCATAGGAGTGCCCCGTGATCTCTCCTCCCTCGCTGGTGAGCATCCCAAAGACTCGAAATTGTGTCCTGCGAAAAAAAATTCGGCAAGCCATCTGCAGCCTGAAGAACGGTGCGTTCCCATATTCCTTTGAGATCACCGCGAAACCATTCATCAAGTGGGACAGAAAACCCCATTTTTTTACGATCCAAAATCTCTGTTGGTAGCTTCGGCGAGAACACCTGTTTCAGGGCCCATTTTTTTTCGCCGTACTGGATTTTCATACTAGAAGGTAGGCGCGCCGCGTACTCGACTAGTTTGTAGTCGAGTAATGGCGCTCGCACCTCAAGGGAGTGCGCCATACTCATACGGTCGACTTTTACCAGTATGTCGCCGGGAAGGTAGGTTTTGAGGTCCGTGTAGAGAATTTTTGCTAGGTGATTTGGGCCATCACAGCCGTTGTAGGCGTCTACCGTTATTTGTTTAGGATGATAACCCTGCAAGCGGTTTTTCGTTTGCGTCAGCGCTAGGGATTCCCACTCATCGTCATCAATCTGAGCATTCGAATAGTAGAAAGCCTCCGCCGGACTGTGAGCGAGCGCACGGAGTAGAGTAGCGGCACGACCGAATAGTCTCAGTGGGATCTTGCGACAAAGCTGGGCCATCGAGGGAAAAAAGCGCTCTCGAATTACTTTGGGAACACGCTTACGCCAGCGGTTCTCAAGCTGATCTATGCTGTACTTCTCATAGCCCGCGAAAACTTCGTCTCCTCCATCTCCTGCCAGAGCGACCGTTACCTTCCTTCGAGCCAGTTTTGATACAAAGTAGGTAGGGATCAGGGAAGGGTCAGCGAAGGGCTCATCAAAGAAGCGCACGATTTCATGCAGAGAGTCCGCCACTTTGTCAGTGACCGTGAACTCGTGATGGTCCGTGTTTAACGAACTCGCGACAAGACTGGCGAACTCGGTCTCATTGAACTCTTTTTGATCAAAACCAATGGAGCATGTAGTAATGGGCTTCGTTGAGTCAGCAGCCATTAGCGCAACGATACCGCTTGAGTCGATACCCCCCGATAAAAACGCCCCCAGGGGAACATCCGCGATCATTCTTCTACGCGTACTCTGATCTATTAAGGCCGACAAATGCTCTAGATCTTCAGGTGACGCCAGCGGATCCTCGGCAAACGAGGGATCCCAATAGCGTTGTATAGAAACGCCGGACCTGTTTACTATCGCATAATGCCCAGGGCTAAGTTTATGGGTGTCACGAAATATAGTCTTTGGGTCGGGAACGTACTGGTAGGCAAAGAAATCATAAACAGCATCGGTCCTAAGCTCGCGCGAGAACCAGTCACATCTCATCAGCGCCTTTATTTCTGACGCAAAGGCCAGATCCCCATTTTTATGACTGTAGTAAAGGGGTTTTTTACCGAGACGATCCCTCGCGATGAAGAGTTCCTGCTTTTGTGAATCCCAGATCGCAAATGCAAACATGCCGTTCAGCGAGTCTAAACACTTTGCTTGGTCACGCTGATACAGGGCGAGTATTACCTCTGTGTCAGACTGGGTCTGGAACTTGAATCCTTCAGCCTTGAGTTCATCTCGGAGTTCAAGGAAGTTATAGATCTCGCCGTTGAATACAATCTGGTATCGACCTGCGCCGTACTCCATAGGCTGGTTGCTTGCCTCATTGAGGTCAATGATTGCCAAGCGTCGATGATGGAGGCCCACGAACTGGTCAGCAAAACTGCCATGCGCATCCGGACCTCTGTGGGTCATCGATTCCCCCATCGCCATAAGTGTCGCTGAATCCCCAAGCTGGCTGTGGAAGTTAGTGAAACCAGCAATGCCACACATTGCTTATTGACCCCACGCCGCTTGTTGCATTTGGGCGTAAACTGATGCGGTAATTTCGCTTATTTCTGCAATTTGATCACGGCTCAACTCACTCTCCCAAGTGTTTGGATCAAAATTTTCCCCTCGAAAAACGCTGTAATACTCAGACCCAGCATCCATTTTCTTGATGGACATCCCTGGGGATTCCGCTGACCTTATAAACTGAAGGGAGTTTTCCTGAGACCCCAGTCCCAATTCCACCAAAAGGGACTTAGTCTGCTCATGGCGTCGAGCATAAAAATCGTCGTAATCGACCACAAGGCTTCGATGATCCTTAGATAACTTTAAGTAAGCGAGATTCTGAAGGTTCCACATCAGCGCAAGCTTCGCCTCAACGGTTCGCGTCTCCCAGGCGCCTAGCTCCGTATCCACATTCAATTCAGCCATGTTTTTTTCGTTTCGCGCAACGATTTCCTTGAGCTGGTCTGCTGTCGGTGGTGCCATCCTTCCCTGCCGAATCCCGCGAATTCGCGACGCTAGGGCACCGCAGGGGTTCCGAAACAGAAACACGCAAAGCGCAGGTTTGAGGTTCTCCAGAATCGCGTCCATGTCGACCGCGGATCGAGTTTCTTTGACGAGCAAAACACACTCGCGCCCGATCACCGGTGTAAACAGGAGCCGGTAGGGGGTAGCTAGGACCGCAGGCAGACTTTTGGCCAACAGCCAGCAAACATGATGGAGTCGATCATTGCCTAAGCGAAGATTTACCTTGGGGAAAAATGGAGGTCGATCTGCTTCTATCTGAGCCTCCAAAATGCTGCGTATTACGGTCGCTTGCTGCTCAGCAGACAATCCGCCGGGAATTTTCATACGCGTAAATAGGTCTTCCGGTAGCTCATCCCACAGTCTGCCAAGGAACTCATGGCGATAAGCCACGGTGGGATTGGCATTAATCAAATTGGAAAACCAAGTAGTGCCGGATCGAGGGAAACCAGCTAAAAAAATCAGCTCAGCCCTAGTCATTACAGGTATAACGCCCTTCACAAGTCGATATATCGCCGAAGCTTTGACCCCATGGAGGTCGACAGCCATACCGGAAGTTGCCGCCAAGTTTTCTCCAGTAGTGCGATCTTACTACTTCGTCTTCTACTGCTTGTAGCACAAGTAAGTTGAAGGGCAGGCTCGGCATCAACTCCTTGAACCAAGGTAGCATGCTGCCAGTTCAATGGCAGAGGCGTAGATCCCCACTGTGCTTTGAAACGGTAAGTTCCTTCGCCGTATGTCGACCTGCCAAAGTCGAATACCGTACACCCCATACGAACCGAATCAGCCAACAACTCCCAATAGAGCAACATGTTGGGTGCGAGGTGATTGAATTCGCGCAGTGTCGAAGCCCAGGGTATCGCCGCTTTAGAACCAATACGAAGCACTATACCTCCCCCCAGAACGACCTCGCCATGCTTGACCAGCGCAACCGTACTTGAATCACCAAAACTCCTTACGATGGCTCTGTGCCAAGATCGTGAGTGGGGTGGCGACCCTAGGTCACGCATATTCCTCGCATAGACGGAGTAAAACTGGTCCACTAATTTTGGGCTTGTGCCTGTTTCTATGGTCAGACCATTTTTTTTCGCTTTACGAATCTGGCTTCGGTGTTTTGACTTGAAGCCATCGAATAGTGCCTCCGTGGTTTCCGGGAGTGGCAGCAACATTCTGACTTTAGTTCCCGGATCGATATCTTCTGCGGGGGAGTTGAGTGAATCCCGTATATCAATCGTCTTTACTTTGGAGTAGTCGGCACAATCAAATACCGCCTGAATCAGCGCCGCGCTTATTACTGCGTTATTGGCTAGCGGTGCGCCTAGATCACAGTAGGGTAGAGCGCATAACCTACCCCGTTTAAGCCCTGCTACCTGCGCGGTAGGAAACACACCGACAACCGCGCCAGACTTGTCGCAAGCAAGATAATAATTGCATCTCAACCCATAGGCCTCCGTCATCGCCTTTTTCCAAGCGTAGCTATGATAGGGCGAGGAATTGGGATGCGAGCCTACGTATTCGTTCCACCGCTTCTCGTCGGCGGCGCTAGCAAGAGCAACCTTCATCGATGCGTCAGGCCGCGTGTTTCTTGTACCAGTGTTGAATGAGCGCTGCTGCTTCACTGATGGTACAAAAACGAACGGCAGCCTTTTCCTGCAGGTGATCGAGTAGTTCTTCTATCGCGTGACTTATCGTTTCAAAAGCCCTCGGGTGGCTCATTATGCCTTGACTATTGTTAACAAGGCTTGAGCTGTGTAGGAACATATGCAGCACCGGATGCCCATTGGCGATGACTTTGTCGACCAAAGGGCGCATTTCCCGACCTGACATTACCTCTGGACTCAAATAAATCTTGCGTAAAAGATGACTTTGCCAGAAAGCGCCCACGACGCGAAACGGTTCGAATCGGGGGTTGGATATACGCTTATACAGTGCGCGACCAAAAGCTTGATTACGCCAATTAAATCCAACGGTTACCGGAACTTCCATGATATCTCGCTGCGAGCCTTCCTCTGTTGGATGGTCGAAGTTAGGAAAATAGGGGCTAAGCGGCGTTTCTTCACAATCAAAGAACTCGTTGCTGTAACAGGGGTACATGCTTGAATCCACGGTGAAGCCCCGTGCTCTAAGCAGCTCCAAGATGGGTGCATTGATACCCCATCTGCCGGTACGAAAAGCTTGGGGACGAACATCAAGCTCAGTTTCCATCGCTTCTAGCAGCGAATCCAGCTTCATCCTTGCTTGCTCAATCGGCAAGTTGACAACATGAGATCGTATTTCATCAGTTGCTTCGTAAAACGGTGGGTTTGCCCAGGGATGGAGGTGCGCGCCAATCTCGCAATTCGAATTTCCCGCAAGCTCCCTAAAGACCGCCGCACCTTGGGGGTCAACAACGACCGGATAGTCAGTAAAGTAAGTCGGCCTTAGCCCGAGCCCCTCGCAAAAAGCCTGAAACCTTGGAACGCGCTGAATGTTGTCGACGTTGAACGTCTTATCGGGAAAAGGACCGGACCAGTCCCATCGTTCTTCCGCATCAATGGAAATGACGAACAGCACTTCGGGTTTTTGAAGTCGGGGCGAATTCAAGTGGCTGATCCCAACTCATGGAACAAGTCGCAGTACTCCGCTGCCATGCGCGCAGCCGAGTAGTTGCTCTGCACGTGCTCCCGCGCAGAGTTGGCTAAGGTCTCTGCTAGCTGAGGGTCGGTCAGCAAGCTTTGCCAGTGCTGCTTTAAGGTGTCTCTCTCCCCCAAAGGCGCAAGTAGACCGGTTTTTCCATTAATAATCAGCTGATCGATACCGGGAATATCATAGGCCGCAACAGGGATACCCATAGCGCAGGCTTCCATTAGGCATCGAGGAATGCCCTCCAGCGTGGATGTCATGGCGAAAAGATCAAAACTCTGAAGCAGCTCAAGCCGATCGTGACGAAATCCTAGAAAATGAATATCTCCCGATGAGGCAAGCAGGCCAGCCCGTGTCTCCAACTCTTGTCGTTCTTCGCCGTCACCGAGAATAAATAGCTCCACCCCCTCGGTCTCGCGCCATAGTTCATTGAAGACGGACAGTAAGTCTGGCAGATTTTTTCTCGAGATCATCTGCCCGATAAAACCGATCCGTTTTTTCTCCTTCGTTTTCTTTGGTTTTTGTCGCTGTGCTTCAACTTCGCTTAAGTCCACTCCGTTCTGTATATAGGTGATCCGTTTGTCAGCAACTCCCGCCGCCCGCGAATCGTCCACGAGTTGCGGAGAGAGAGGAACAACTCGGTCTGCCTTCGTCATAGCCTTACAACCCAGCCATATGAAGAATCGGAGTTTCAAGTCGGCTGCATTCTCAAAGCCATGAGGTGTAGTTACACAATGAATTCCTGCGCGGCGAGCGGCTATCAATCCGAGAATGTCCGATTTGTAGCCGTGCGTATGGATTATCTGGACATCTCGCTCTTTTATAAGAGCCACCAGTCGTCCGATCACCGCCGGATCAAAACGGTGCTGCATAGAAATTTCGAACGCAGATCCCAAGCCTTGCGCACGATAGTGATTAACCAGTTCGAGATTCTGCGTGTTGTCCTCTCGGGTAACGGCGAGATCACACCTTACTTGCTCGAGAGGTAAATTTCTGGCGAGTGCGAGTATCCAACGTTCGGCGCCGTAAAATCCTGTCGGGCAAATGAATTGCAGTACATTGAGCTGCGAACCGTTTGCCATGTACTCGCCGCTTCTGATGGGCGCATCACTAGTCATGTAGGTTTTTCCCCATAGACCTGAATAAACCGAGCAAGCTACCGTAGGCTCTTGCCGGAAAGTACACGGCATAGAATGCCACGATACTGCCGAACGGTAATTGATATTTCCCAAGAAAGTAGAGGCGCGTCACATAGGCTAGAAAGGGTAGGGCAGCCATCACTCCGGATACGACAGCGAGCGCTTTCAATCCAAAGAGACCCAGAAGGAGAGTAAGAAGAGCAAGAAACACAATGCCGGGGGGTACGAAAAAGCTTGGCCACTCCGTAAATCTAATTTCGCGGTCTGCGAGGGAGGCAATATTTGATTGGCCGCGCCATATCTCTTTTCGAAACATCGCTCGCAGCTCCCGATCCTCTCCTAGGTGCACATAGGTGGCCTTGCTTGAGTACCACAGTACACCCTTTTCGGCTGCTTTACCGGTGAACCAATAGTCTTCGCAAGTGAGCAAATGTTCGGGAAAACCGCCGATTTGATCGAAGACTTGCCGGCTGAGGAGCAAGTTCCGTCCCGGCAAAAAACCGAAGGAGGTATCTACTGCTCGATTACTGAGCACAGTCCGAATTCTCTCAAGAATTGTGGCGTCGGATTCGTGGATTTGAATGGCGCTTACCAACACCGCATTGGGTCTTGCACTCAATTCACCAAGCATCGCCTCAACCCAGTTTTTCGAGAGTTTGATGTCTGCATCCAAAAAGGCTAAATGGGATGAGTTCGAATCTTTAACTCCTAGGTTACGTAGCGTGGAAATGGTTAGCGACGGTTCGACATACAGGAGCCGCAGGTTCAAAGTATTCTCGAAGGCGAGCGTCGTTTTGCTAAGGCTAGAATTTTGCGTGACTACGATCACTTCCAACGGAGACTCTGTTTCTAGATCGCAAATTGACTGTAACGTCGCTTGAAGAAGCTCCTCTCTCCCTTTGTGCGGAATGATGAAACTGACGCCTGGCTTATCCATCAAAAGGCTCGCCTTCCCGTTTTCTAAAAACGGTCTTCACATAGAGCAGTTCCTTACTCACGTCCAACCTCACAATCGCTCGCCACATAAGCAGAAACAGACGTTGGCTTTGGCGAAATAGGCCTGGTGCGGGAGGCTTTCCCCACTCCCTATCAGTCGCAGTGCCAATCGATGCGACTCTGGGTGCGGCGGTAGAGGGGCACAAATTTTGTAAAAGCAGAGCCTGAATTCGCGTATAGCGGAGAGTGTGCTCATCTTTTAATGTGTTAAGTACATAGTCTACAAACTCAGTAGCCCGCTGCTCGAAAGCATCGGAGGAGGCCGAAGACCAACGCGCGGCAGCGAAAAGTATGTTGGCCTTACGTAAATCTTGAGCTGCCCAGGTCAAGTTCGGAAACTCAAGGATCTCAGGCTTGTCCAAGTAGGGAGTTTCATGCTCTAGCATCCATTGCGCATAGGTAATCAAACTGTCTCGCGCATAGGAAAAGGGTTCATCGAGACGATCAAATTGACTCTTCAGCTCGAGGTACCGCGCTAGCGCCTGAAGAAAAACAACGTAGTACCAATTGTCCTCTACTTGCTCGAGCCCCTTAGCTGAGACATCGTCGCTGGGGTGTAGCGTGTTTTGAATGATGTACTCGATCTGCTTCAGTGTTGAAGGGCGCTGGTCAAGTAGATAGCAATCCATCAGAGCGTTGAGATAATTGGCCACGCCTCGGTCTAGGGGATAACGCTGGGTCAAGTGATCTTTCAAATCGCGTCGTTTGCGATTTCTTAGCGCTAATGCGATGTCCGTAAGCGTACCGGTACCTTCGTAAACCGTTTCAATCCAGGACCTCAGCTGGTAAAGCGCCGACCGCGAAGGTTCATGTCCGGTAAGAAGGTAGTGGAGTAGCAGACCGGTGGTATAGCAATGCTGCCCTCCAGGACCACCACCGTGAGCATGACCTTCGTAGGCATTTAGCGCTTGTAGCCGGGAGTAGGACCGATGAGTGCTGAGCTCGGCGGGTAGGTAATGATCCGTGTGCCAAAACAGCCCATTGTTGTATTCAGGCCGGTCTTTAGTGGTTTGATAAATGTCGATGTCCACCACATGTCGGCTCAAATCATCGGCAAGCTCCATCCATTTTTCATCTCCGTCAAGAAGAAAGCGCCGCAAAAATCCAAATGTCGGATCGTATTGATTGTTGTAATGGGAAATGAAGAGTTCTGTGCCGTGATGATTTGCAGTCTCGTGGTCCGCGTAAAGATCACCAAAATTTCGCCACCCAAACTCATCTATGAGCTCGCGTTTCGCTTTAAACCCGGCCGTATCATCTAGTCCGATGTTCGTTAGCTCTTGTATGCGTAGGTCGATGCTGCTGACGGCACCGAGCTCAGGGGGAGCGCAAAGGTGCACATGGGCGGGGTCGAGTGTGAATGTTAGTCTGCTGGCTGGCCTCGTTTCCGCTGGCCTCGTTTCCTCGGCTAGGTAAATTTGGAAGCTACGGCTTTTGGCTTCACCTGGTTGTAGTTCATGACTCACCCCCGTCTCGGCAAAAGGTTGAATTACTAATCCGTTTTCGTTGGCGATGATCGCACTGGGAAATTCCTCCCAGAATCGGTCCAGGTAGACGCCGAGCTCGAAATTGTCGGGAAATTTCTCGTCGGTGACCAAAGTAGAAAGGTAGCCAATTGGATTACTCCGTAGTCCCGTTTTCCGCTGGCCATCGTGTGTGAGTACATAACCCGGCTTCTGCGGCAGCAGTTCGCCGCCAGCACCAGAGTGGTTTGGGCTGTCCCAGTTCGTACCGCCACTACCGTGCTGTGTCAGAGTAAATTCATGATCAAAGCTGATAAACGGATCTTCGGGACTTACCTGTACTCGTCCTAGCGGCGCAGAAGGATTGCCTCCAGAACACAAAATACCGAGCTCGAGGGCGGAGAAACTCAGACTATTCCGATCACCAAGATCCCATAAGCCCTCCGCGTGCAGTGCGGACTCTGCGTTGTGTATTCGTACATCGCCGTCAATCCGTTTTCCTGTCGGTGCCACCAGAAGTTTGCAGTCAAACTCGATATCGAATCCCTGATCGATATTCCAGTGTCCACTCAAAGTGATTTCAAAACTTATGGTCTGACCTTCACCAAGGAAAGTTTGGTGGCTCGACGAACTAATGATTGCTTCATGTTTTTGTTGACCGATACAAAGACTAAAACTGATGTCCAATATTGGTAGTCCATCAGTGTTAAGGACCTTAAGGATTTCGGAATCCCGCTTAGGGACCTGAAAAAGAAAGCGCTCAGTCGCTAAATGAATGAGTTCATCGGTTCTCAGAAAACCCAGGTAATCTTCCTCGACTGAAGGCGCGGACTCAGTGCGACGACGAACTCCAATGGTCAGTTGATCGCCACCTTGAAAATTAGGGCGGCAGTGGGCTTTGCACCAGCGGATGCTTCTGTCTGACCACAGGGCCGCAGATTCCAAGTGGGCAGGAATGATAGTGCCGCCCTTTGTGGTCAGCTGTAAATCTCGCGGATTTGTGCACCAACTTTCCGGAAGGGGAAAACCAAACACGATTGCCGCGCCGGCTGCCTCGCTCGCAGGAGGCAGGCAGATGGTGGCGACCGGGAATATCGTTGACGAAATTCCCTCCGACATGGGGGACACCTAAGGCAATTGTCCGTCTAGCTCATCGATACGCTCGATGATTTTCGGAGTGAGCAGGGTCCAGGAGCTCTCTATTCGCTCGCGAACGGACTCGAGCGAATCGTCGAAAGGGGTAGCTATAGTGACCCAAGAGGCACTTTGATTACCGAAGACGAACTGCCTTGCTTGCAGTAGTTTGGCGAACAAAGAACTAGACTCATAAGTACGGCCCACAAGAAAGGCGCTCCAGACCAAAACCTTACCTGACTGCCTCGTGAGCTCAGTCTCCAAAATGCTCTCCTCGCCCACGTCCAATCGCCTCTGCGCGGTTAGTTTCCAATCACCTTCATAAGGATCGGACAAACGGTTTAAAGAACTGATCGCCTCAGCTCCCTCACGTTGCGTTCGATAGTACGCGATGTCGACATAAACCTGTGTCGATTCTCGCTGCAAGTGCGCCGAGAAAGTGACGTCAGGATTGTTTTGCTCCGGACGCCATGCGTTTTGATCGCGGGTTCCAGCCAATTGAATCCAGCCAGGAGGCATCGCATTGAACTTCAAATCAAGCGTGACGCCAGCATCGGCACTCGGCGTGGCCTTCACTGCATCCGTGCCGTAGCCAACAAACGCCAGCAGTGCGATGGCGGATATACCTATGGCGAATCCATCGCGAGCAAGGAACCCAGTCTCTTCCGAAGCTTTCTCGGGATTCCCGTCTGGTATGGGGTCTGCCCAAATACCGCCCACGGAAAAGAGCGCAAATATAACGATCCCAAAAAACACCCAACCATACAGCAGGTGATCAGCGCCAACCGCGTACTGCATACCCGAGAAATGCCCGATCATTACTATTCCATAGGCACGCAGACCGTTCGCAAGAATTGGAACCACCAGTGAAATCACTACAAATGTGAGGCGCTTGGTGGTTGATTGGTAGGTCGTGTAGGCGTAGATCGTTCCCAATGCCGCAGAAGCAATCAAGTATCGAACACCGCTGCATTCCTCTACCACAGCCCAGCTTCCGGTCGGTAGTTGGAAATATAGGCCATCGCGAAACACGGGAATTCCCGAAAGCTGAATCAAATAAACCGTAAAGTCAGCCGTAAACTCCATCATCGGTGGAATCAGGCTTTGCCCTAAGGGTACGGAAAAGAATAGATAAGCAAGAGGGAATGCGAGGGCCCACGTTAGTTCGAATCCGAGCGCCAACCAGATCACGACCGGGATCAAAGCGACCATGGCCAATTGTTGAATGACAGCGATGTTAAGAATCGCCGCAAGTAACCACACCAGAACCAACGGCGTCAGAATAAGGAGCGCACGAAAATCACGTGTGGTGTTGATCTGCCCCAGCGAGTGCCGTTGCTGCCAGATCAACCAGAGGCTGATAGGAAGTATCAAGAAACCATGGGTAAAGGTTTCGTTGACGATCCATACATCGATCATCGCAGCCGTGGTCGACCAGAGCGCAAGGGGAACACCCGCGATCAGTAGAACGAGCGCGAGTAGT
>JBCBZV010000196.1:0-5639 GCA_039815155.1 Pseudomonadota bacterium | reverse complement strand
TATACTATTCATGCGGGCTTCCTTTTCTGTGAGTCATGCGCGGCTTTTTCTAATTAGGGCCTTTCGATCACCCTGGAAAACCACCTGGTCGCGATGGTTTACGCCATAGTGACGGAACGTTACTGCGCCGGACTCGTCGTCAATGTCTTCTGATTCAAGTACTTCCGTATAGGAATAGATGGTGTCTCCATGTACTACTGGGAAGAGCAGCTTCATGTTGTCCATGCCGATTTCTCGGATTACCTGCTCGCCGGTGTCCTGGTAGGCTAGGCCGATGGTGACGGAGATAGTGACGCCACCGTAGACCAACGACTTGTCGACCTGCATCAGGCCAGCCGCGTGTGCCTTTGCCATTAGGTCATCGTTGAAGTGCCCCTCGGCGGTGTTCAATACCAGATGGCAAATAGTTACAGCCTCGTTCTCGGTAATAGTTTTACCCCGAGAGTGTCGATACACATCGCCTACGGCGAAGTTCTCAAAGTAGTTGTCGCCGCCTGTTAGATGGTGCTGTGTCATGGTGCTAAATCCTTCGCCTTGCTCGACAATCGCTTCGTTATTCAAGCAGCAGATTGGAGCGGACGTACGAAATCACGAGTTCGTCGCGTTGGTTAAATCCTTCAGTACGCCAGGTCACGATGGCGTTACCGGGTCGGCTTTCGGACATTCGTTTGGAAAGGCACTCGCTGGATGCGCAAAGCGTGTCCCCCGCATAGACAGATCGGTGGTACGCCACGTCTTTAATGCTGACAAAAGGGCCTCGAATACTCAGGTCTTCAACTGAAAGACCGACGATAGTGTTAAAGACCAGCAGCGGTGCTACGACGATTGTGGGGTGGCCGTGGGCTTTTGCGTACTCTTCGTTTAGGTAGAGCGGGTTGTACATTTGCGTGAGTGACGCGTACAGGGTGCAATCCCCGCTGAAAAGGGTGCGCCCCCAGTGATGGGTAAATTCTTTGCCCACCTCAAAATCGGAAATCTTGTTACCTTTGTCCCAGAGGACTGCTTTCTCCATGAATGCCGGCTTTTCCGATTGCGCATTATCTGGCATTTCTTATTCCTAACATTTTGTGCGGAGCGCGCTATAGACAAGATCGATATAACGCCTTAAAACAGTATATAAACATACTTGATATCAAGCAAGTATGTTTATATTGAAGCCACAAAAATGAAGTTTTGGGTTGCCCTGCTCAGGTACTTCCGCAGCGAGTGAAGTCTATAGTTTTCGGCTGGTCTTACGGTCTACTATCAGACTTCTTTTCGCTCCAAGCAAAGTGCGTGGCCCATATGTTTCACCCGCAGGGTGAGAGCGTGAGAGGTGTTTTGACGATTCAGGCTTGAAGCGCCGTTCGAACCGATTTAAGTACCGCAGTACGAATTCTGTCGACGTCCAGGCCTCCAGGTTTGATCATATTCATGGCGGCAATTCCGCGGAGCATCCCGACCAGAACATAGGCCGAGGCTTCCAGATCTATCTCTGCATTTATGGAGCCATCGTCCTGGCCTAACTTGATTGATTCTTCAATGAGTCGTCTTGCTAGTGCGTCGGCAGAAGCCACCGGGGTACCGTCGGTATCCGAAGCAAGTGCAGTCCCCCACATAACCAAAAGGGCCGGGTGTTCTATGGTTCTTTGTAGATACGCATCTACGTACCATCTCGCTCGTGCTAGCAGAGTCTCCAGGCCATTTTCACCTTTCTCTCTAGCGACACCGTGCTGGTAGCGGCGCATAGATCTTTCAATGAGTCGCGAAATCAGAGCATCTTTAGTCCCAAAATGGTGATTGACGAGGCCGCGGCTATATCCTGCGAGCCGTCCGATCTCTGCCAGTGAAGCGCCGTGGATACCTTTTTCAGTAATTAGCTGTGCTGCTGCATCAAGTAGTGCATTTTCGGCTTCACTGCGTCTTTCTTCCTGGGTTCGACGCGGTACCAGCTCCGGTGTAGTTCCACTTGCCATATTTGCGGCGATCCTTAGTCTGCGTACTCTGAGCACACATCATTTTCACGGTTTGATCCCGTGTAGTCTGACGATCTCTCCTCAAGTGGGCAAGCGCCTCCAAAGAAAGCCTAGATAGGCAAACCAAATACTGCCGATGACCAGCGCTATGACGCCGAAGTGCATGGCGATGCCGAGCGATTCTCCGGGCGTACTACCTAGGGACATATCGCTGATAAAGCCGATTATTAGCGGGCCGATACCGAGCGCAAGGAGGTTAGACATTAGGTACATGACCGCAGCCGCCTGTGCTCGCACGTCTGAATCCACGGAACTTTGAACTAGCGCCAATCCGGGGCCGTGAGTGCACTGATAGAAGAAAAAGGCGATTCCCACTGAAACCGAAGACACAACTAGTGAATCCGTATTCAGGGCAATCGCAAAAGCTGGCGCGGCCAGGATGAGAGAAATCGCGGATACCCATGCCTCCCAGCCCTTATCGCGTAAGGCCATTTTGCTGGTCATCCAGCCACCGGCGATAAGTCCAAATACACCGCCGGTGACGAGTGTTATTCCGAAAATGACCCCGACCTCACTCTGGCTAATATCCCAATTGCGAAGAAAGAACGCGGGCAGCCACGCGGAGCAGGAGTAGCCAAAGAAAACAGCAACTACGTGGGCACTCACCGAGTGCACATATCCAGGAGTGCGCCAAAACTGCCTGAGAACTTCACCGAAGGAACGCTGAGAGCCCGACTCCGTTTTTTTGGCCACCGCTGTGCGAAACGGTTCTTTTACGGTGAATTTGAGTAGTAATGCCAAGCCAATGCCTGGGATCCCAAGGACCAGGAACGCCATTCTCCAGCCGTAATGCTCGGCAATATAGCCGCCGAGGACTGTGCCCAGGATAGAACCTAATATGCTTCCCATCGCCCAAATCGAAAGCGCCATAGGGCGTTCTTTCTGCGAGTAGTAATCAGAGATAATCGAATGCGACGGCGGGTTCGCCCCGGCCTCTCCCACACCGACACCAACGCGGGCGAGGAGTAGTTGTGTAAACGAGCCGGCAGCGGCCGAGAGCGCTGTCATACCACTCCAGATGGTCACGGCTATGGCAATAATGTTGACGCGATTTACTCGGTCGGCCAGCCTCGCAATCGGCACACCTAGCGTTGCGTAAAAAAGGGCAAAGGCGAGCCCAGAGAGCAGCCCAAGCTGCGTGTCGTTGAGCAGAAACTCTGCTTTGAGATCCTCGAGCAGGATTGATGTCAGCTGCCGATCCATAAATGACGATGCATAAATTAGCGCTAGCACCACCAAGGTATAGTGCCTGTACCAGTTGCTTACAGATGGAGTTGTTGCTTCGGTTTGTGCCGTGTCTGCGCTGCTCCGCGTATTCATGTCTGAACTTCTATCTCCTTTCTAGGCCCTTATCATTTTTGTCTGGGCGATCAATGAACGACGCGACGATCACTTGCCGACAACCGGACTCGCTCCTTGGATTTTGCGTAAGGCTCATGACGCGAGATATGTTTCGGAGTGCTCTCCGACCCGAGGAGCGGAGCGCTGTATGTGCAGTTGGTTTTTGTGCAAAAGGAAAGGAAATCCTTTCACCATCGCGCCGGTCGGGTCTTTGGCGAATACGCCGCACGCGGTAACCACGGGGTTGGCGAACATTTCGGCTCCCGTGGCAGTTACCGCTGCACATAGGCCAGCATTGATGCAGGCGTCGGCCGCTTCCGCCGCTGACATCCCGAGCGCCCAGTCTTGAAGGCCACTCAGGCTCTGTTCGTGTGCATACGAGCCGATGCGGGCAACAGAGTTCCAGCGGTCAATGGTCAGCGCGACATGGCGTCCATCGCCACATCGTAAACAGCCTTGGAATACGACGTTTGATATTTCCGAAATAATCTCTGCGATGGGGGCGCTAGCGTTGCGGCTCGCCGCCGCTATAAGATCACTGATGATATGCATCGACGTATCGCGCTGGGCGGTGTCCACATGAATGGCGGCATGTCTTAATCGGGCTACGCCAATCGCCGCAACTATTGCCGCGGATGCATAAAGGCAGACAATCTGATCTGGATAGTTAACGTTTCTACCGGTGATGTAGGGCTGTCCGTCCTCATAGCTAGTTAGCGCTGCAAAGCCGCAGCTGGCTTCAAGCGAAGACCCATAGGAGCTGACTTCTGAGCCTGGCCCTGATACACCCTGGCCGGACACTGACGCTAAGACAATTTCTGGGTTCGCTTCGCGTAGTACAGCCAGACCCAGTCCCATTCGATCAAGCACCCCGCGTCGGAAATTTTCGACAATCACATCGGCGCTCGTCACAAGTTCGAGAAACTGCGCTTTGCCGTCTTCGGTTTTCAGGTCGATCGCCAGGCCAAACTTATTGCGATTGTTAAACTTAAAAAGTGGGGATTCACTCGATCCCGCCCAGCGACGAAAAGGGTCCTGGTAAGTCTCAGATTCAATTTTTAGGACTTCGGCGCCCATGTCCGCCAGAAGTGCGCCGGTACCGGCACCGGCGGTGATGATGCCCAAATCAAGTACACGAACGCCCATCAATGGCAGGCTTTCAGACGCGCTGGCATTCGCTCGTTGTGCCTTGATACGCGGTGACTCTGCCGGAAGAACCGCTTCAATTCGATGTGGCAGTACCGCAAGTGCACGGCTTGTTTCGGTATCAATCGAGAATGCGGAACGGTGTTGTAGGAGGGGATCAGCGAGGAGATCCGATACATTGAGTACCGCTGCGCCTGGTATACCGTGTTTGCCAAATAAGGCGGACAGTTCGGCTTTGCTGCGTACCGCCATCCAGTCCTGAATGATGCGCTGATACGCTTCCCGATTTTCTTTACGAAGTGCGAAGGTCGAAAATTGCTCGTCGCCGAGCGACGGATCTCCGATCATTTCTACGATGTTAGGCCAATCAGTTTCTGCGTAGACGAGCGCGAAAAAGCCGTCTTTGCAGGGAAGAACCGGCCACTCGGCAGACTTGCCCTGTCGGGTCATTTCTTGGCCCAATACGGCGCCGGCGGCCGCCTTCCAATTGATCCATGACATTAGCCCAAGGCAATCGACAGTGGCTTGATCGGCTGTCTCGGATGCATTCTGTCCGAACACCAGCGCGTTTAAAGCGGCAAACGCTGCGTAGCCGATGGAGCCTGCGGCCCAGCCACCTGCAGGGACTAGAGGTTCCCGCTCCGCATCGCCAAGGAGTTCTGCGAGGCCGGACTGCGCAAAGAGCGTCGCTTCACTGTCCAGCGCAGCGCCAGTCACGTCGACACTATTAATCGATGCTACAAGGGGCGGCGCGTTCCGGGTGCTCGCCCTCAAAACTACTACGCTGTTTGATCCATTCCCAGCTAACAGCGGGTTCTCCGCTTCTCCCAACACACGCTTGCCACTATTTGACGACAAGTCCGCATCTCCGAGCGGAAAAGTTGGGTCTACCAGCACTTCCGCACCCATTTCTGCCGCCAGATGGCCGGCGAAGTTTGCCGCGGCCAGCGCTACGCGAGATGCATCGGTTGTGCAAATCTGAACAACAGTTACGCCGCTGAGTAGGCTTGCACTTAGCTCTTGTCTCTGCTGGTTAACGTCCGACACGAGTCGTATCACCAAATTGCTGAGAAATGTGGTTTTTGCTCAGGACATAATGGCGGATGTCTTCCGTCTGTTCCCTATCCAAAAGCGGCT
>JBCBZV010000124.1:0-11685 GCA_039815155.1 Pseudomonadota bacterium | reverse complement strand
GGTCTGTAACCCTTGGTGAAACGGCTATGCCGCGCCCCGCGAAGTTTCTAGCAAGAAATCTCTTACTCGACGCGTCAAGGCGTACCTCAAATACCGAGTCGAACCGGAAATACTTTGAAGATAAGTCGCTAAACCCAGAGATCATCGTCGATCGCTTGCAGAGAGATTGGCTTACCCTGCGATCCGCCTCTCGGCTCTATCTCAATAAGTATGCGCAAGCCTACGACTGCCGGCCCAGTTTTTATGATCGAGTTGGTATAGGTGCGTTGTTCAGTCCGGGGTGATGTCAGACCTAAGTTTGTGCGTGCAAAGGTTGTAGAGCTGCTAAAGCTGCTAAAGATGCTCGCAAATCACTGATCACTAGCCTGTACCGGCGGCCACAAAACTCTGTGAAAGAAGGTACATTCCTACGCCGAGCGTGATGCTAAGCGGTGAGTACATCCGCTGATCATAGCGCCTAAAGGGTTGCTCGGGAGTGATTTTGGCCCAGAATGGAAGGTACCCAACGATCCCTCTTAGGATGAAAATTGCCGAGGCAGCTGTTCCCACAGATGTAAGCGCCCAATCCGCAAGCCACAATGTTCTGCTGATACCGCCCAATAATAGTGTGAGAGCCGCAAGTAAGAACATCACCGCTGCGACTGCCATACACTGATAGGACGGCGGCATTTTTTCTATATTGGGCGCGCCGACCACGGTTCTAGCCAGTGAGCGTTCGTCGCTCCACGGCCACCAAATACGCAGACCCCAAAGCGCATGAGCAACGGCAATGGCGAGCAAGGCGAAGAACAGGGCGAGGGCTAGCGTGGCCACAGCAGACGCTTGCCGCTCGACCTACGTAAGGCGTCCGGCGATCGGATAAGCCGTGTCCCGCCCCGGCGTTTTAGCGCTAACTCTCATTGAGAAGGCGCTGAAACTTCTCGTTTGCTGAGCCGATAAACCCGCTAATGTTCTTCTCCCACTTACTCTGAACGCCGTCGCTATAGTTGAGGTAGAGTTTTCCATCTACGATCGAGAAGTTCTCGGGCTCTATTTTTACTAGCGCATCTTTAGCGACGCCATAGGCGCAGTACCCGCCGTATTGAGGCGCGTAGCTTTCTGGATCGGCAACAAAGAGATCGAGGTTTTCTTGGGAGGAAAACTTCCAGGTCGCGCCAGACCAGCGAGTGGTGTATGAGTCAGATCCGGGCACATACTCACCTTTTGTAAAGTAAGCCACCGTATCCGCGCCGCGTATAGCGATACCGGTGGGGTCGTAACCGAACAGACCGGCTTTTTCTAGGGTGTTAATGGGCTCCGCAGCAAAGCTCGCGACTGCGGTGAGAAATCCCAGGGTTACGACAGCGATCAGCTGCTGTGTCTTTTTTGCAAAGGCTACTAGGTAATGCGTCATCGTGTGTTCCAAGTTTGTGAGTCAATTGGGGTCTCTGACCTAGCGGTTTCCGGTTGGTTCCCTAGCTTTGGATGCTAGTCTCTTAATTCTCTTCCTAGCTAGACGCTCCTTGTCTTTTTTTGTTTTTTCTCAAACTTGGAGATCTCTGACTGAAGGTGAGCTGGCTCTAAGTTGGAGCCGATTGAGCAGGCGGCGATTCTACTTAAGTGGGAGTAGGGGATTCCGCTTTCGTCCTGCCACCGGTTGAAGACTTCCTGGACTTTGTTCAGATCGCGCTTACTGGTCGGCGTCTCTGCAATGGTATAGCCCGCATCTCGGATGGCCGTGACCACGTCCTTGCTCAATACGTAGCCGTCGCGACCAAGAAAGCGTAGGAACCAGTAGCCCGTGTTACCGCCGAGTCGGCTGCCGTGCTTTTTTAAGTATGCGAGCAGTTCCACTTGCCGAGAAGGCGGGTAGGTGGCCATGAACTTAGCAAACGAGCCATGGTCGGCTGCCTGCTCGAGTACAAAAAAAGCGTTATCCCTAAGTGCCGCGATTTTTGGCCAGTGGCGAACGATCCGGCGGTCTTGGCGATAGCGTTCCCAATCCTCTGGCGCAAGGGTTACCAGCTTGCCTAAGGCGAAACCGTGGAACGCCTCTTCGAACTCTGGCCATTTGTTGTTGATGACCGTCCAATTGAAACCGGCCTGATTGATCACCCGGCACATTGTCGCAAGCACGCGATCGTTCCCCAGGGCCCGAAACTGCCGTTCCGAGAGCGGCTTGGGCAGGAGTTTGCGAAGCGAATCCGCGCCTCCTTTACGCTTTTCCGCTCGAGCTCTTATTGCCGCGAATTCGCCCATAGCAATTACTTCCTATTCTTGCGGCCATTTACGCAAAACGCCCGCATCACCACAAGTGACGCGGGCGTTCGAGAGCCCAGTTTTGCCTACCGTAGTTTTAAACAGTCACCGCGTTACCGCGGAAAATACGCGCCAGGTAGCGGCTTTCGGAGGGACTGGGCGCCGGTACGGCACACTGCAAAACAGCACTTACCAGTCGTTCCATCTCCTCCTGCAGCTCATTTTCATTAGCCGGCTCTTCTGCGCGTGCACGGCGTGTGAGCTGCACCTGATTTACCGCTGGAACCGTTGGCAGCCGTTCCGTTTCTACGCCCAAGGTCACCGTAAACGCATGCAGGGAGTTTTTTACAAAGAGCGCGAGGGCAAACTCCTCCCGGGACGATACAAAGGACGTATCTGGGGTTAGCAGAACAATCTGGCATCCTGGTACGAGCGCAGCGCGACGCGCAATACGGAAATGATGCGTTAGTTGTTCCTCTATGAGTTGCGCGAAGTCCTTGTCGGACAAGACGCGATTCCAAGAGCTGCTTCGTTCCGCAGATAGCGGGTTGTAAGGGAGCCTTGCGAACGGTGCGCTGACCACTACGTCAAAACCACCTTCATGCTGGAGGAGGTGATCCAAGGCATCTTCCACCGATCCTTCCAAGGCGCGAACGTGCAGCGGGATCTTACAGTCCGGTTCCAGCGTATGCTGGATCTCTCGCTGGGCTTCGGAAGTACGAGTAAGGATCGTGAGAGACGCAACCTTATGATCGATAAAACCTCTCGCTATTGCGGCCAACTCCTCGCGCATCGCATCGCCAATGAGCACGACCTTTTTACCAGCCAGTTTTGCCAAGCTTTCCCGATCCGGAGGCAACATAAGTTCGCCCTCCGTTACGGAGCGATCAAACTTCAGTCCGCCGGACGGGTGGAAGGTTTCACCGGAGGCAATGTCGTCCGCAAGATGGAATACGGTGGACAGTCCGATCTGTTCATCTGTTGGCATTTTGTGCAAATGCAGTCGATTAAGAATGCCCGCTTCGATGCTTGCCGCCGCCTTGTCGACCGCCGCTTGGGGGAAGAAGGGTGTTGGGGCGTCAACGAAGCTGTCCATGTAGCGATCAGCGACATCTGGCATGATCAAGCCGCCGGTCACCAAGCGATTCATAAGCTTCTCGGCGAGATCACGGTTCATAAGGTAGCTGGTAGAGTTACCACCTTCCCGGCTGTCTTCTACCTGTGCAAACAGTTTTGCCAGCGGCTTGCTCACGCTGCCTTCTCTTTTTACGTCTGCGAGGAGATTTTTAGCGAGTGCGAGGACCGTCTCGCCATCCCCCCCACTTTGAAGAGCGCCAAGAACAGCTTTGTGAACGCTGTTGAGTCGCTTATTTTCTAGGACTAAACGACCGCGGCGAGCGAACAGCCCTGGATTGTCACCGAGGCCCCTCAGCCGAGCGCCATCAACCGGTCCCGGGGCTAAGGCATTGATGCGAATCTCCGGTCCCAGGTGGCGGGATAGAATCTCGGCGAGAACGCGCTGGCCTGCCTTAGAAACCGCATAGTCGGCGCGGTTTGGATAGGCGACAGCAACGTACTTTTCGCCACCAAAGTAGCTCGATACGTTCAGTACGATGCCGTAGCCGTTGGCTTTCATTGCCGGGGCGTATTTTCTGATCAGCGAGTAGTTGGATATAAGATTGGAGAACATGGTGCGGTTCCACTCTTCCAAACTCATATCGACGACCATTTCTTCAGCGCCAGAAATCCCGGCGTTGTTGATCAGAAAATCAACGTGACCGAACAATTCCATCGAGTGTTCGTAGAGCCGCTCCAAGGCCTCTTCGCTACCAACGTCAACATCTCCGAGTATGTGTACACGCTCTTCTGGGTTGGGATAGCCCACGCCACGCAGCTCTTCGACAATGTCATCGCGAGCGGACTGAAGTCGATCCTCGCTTCGTGCGGACAGCAGCACGCGCGCCCCCGCTATTGCCAGGAATCGACCGAGCTGTAGACCAATACCTAGGCTGCCGCCGGTGATCACCGCGGTGCGTCCTTTGTGCAGCCCTGGTAGCACGCGTTGAATCGATAGGGGCATGCTGCCCTTCCCGGTCGCGCGCTTGATGCTCTCTGGAACCCACAAGTTAATAGCGTCCATGCGGCGAACGCGATTGGTAAGCGTGGCTGCCCAGTCGGTTGAGAAGGCGAGGTTGTCGTCTTCCGTATTGTCAAAGCGGACCAGCTGATTCGGCAGCATGGCCCAATTGCGCTCTCCCTTGTTGTTCAGCGTTTCGTCCTCGTGACGCCAGATACGGATCATTGCTTCAATAGCAGCCCGCTTGACCTCGTTCATATAATTGCCGTGGCCGTCAGTCGCGTTGGTTACATAGGTCAGTGCTGGGGCTTTTTTGAGGGCTCCCCAGCGATCTAAGTAGCGAGAGAGGGCGGAGGCAAAGGCTACCGGTGACACGATCTCATCGCGGACGAATAATTGAATGTCTTCGTCACCGGCGGTCGATAGGGAGTACCCGTGCTGCCCGTTACCTGATCTAGGTAATACGACCACGCCGTCGAGTCGACCAAAATTGTCGCGCACGTAGTCGAAGGTCCTGTCCGCAGAATCGCCGCGCAGCGGTTCAAGGTGCTGAAGATGGATATGATCCAAGCCGCGAGAAGCGCATAAGGAACGTGCCATGCCCAGGGCTTCAAGACTGCGAAAGGCAAGCACAACCTCGGCGCCGCTTTCTAAATGGCGCTCGGCAAAGGCAAGTGCCTCATCGTATTCCGTGCCTCCTAAAATGAGCACCACGGAACCGCTGAGATCCTCCAAGCGCTTATCGGGCCACGACACCAGCTTCGAGCGGCTCTGCGCGGGTACTTGCATTCCATTGGTGACTTCAAAGGAGTGACCGGATAAGGCAGCCGATTCGCCGGAGGCGAGATAGGTGATTGTTGATGCCACATCGCTCGGCGTGGGGTAGCGATATTCGAGGCTACCTTCACCACTCTCCCGTTTAGTGATCATAAGACCGCGGAACTCCTTAGACGTCGTTCCGGGTTCGGCGCTCTGAAGCGCGTCCATGTTGCTAAAGACCGTATCGATCCGCTCCGACTCGATGGGACCGGGGAATACTGTGTTGACGCGAATTCCTCGTTCGTCGCCGAGTTCTTTTGCCAGACCAAGACTCAGCGCGTTTAAACCAGACTTGGGGACAACATAGGGAATCCGGCCGTAATAGTGGGTTCGAGAGAAGATCGTCGATACGTTTACGATCGAGCCGCCGTCGCTCATGTGGGGTAGGGCGGCTCGCACCATATGCCAAGGGCCGGCCAGTAGGTTCATCGCCGCGTCAAACATAGTCTGATCGTCGTCGTTGGCGCGCATCTCTGATTCGCTAAACGGAATATCGCGAAGGGTACGTCTCGGTCCCGCAGCGCCCGCATTGTTGATGAGCACATCGATTCGTCCGAATTGCTGGACAGCAGCCGCGACCGTTGCTCGACACACTTCCGGGTCTGCGCTGTCGCCGCTGGCGCTTACCATGCGATCCCGCTTAAAACCTTCTTCGGCGAGTTCTTCGATAAACGCATTCAGCTTTTCAGCGCTGCGGCCGGTCATCACCAAGTGGGCGCCTTCCCGCAGCAGACTGCGGGAAATATACGACCCGATATTTCCCGCAGCACCGGTTAGAACGACGACCTTGTCGGCCAGGCGGGCTCCTCGAGTAGAGGCGGTCATGAGTGGTTCCTGATTCATCGCAATGCTCCTGCCGAGCCAGTATCAATGTTTGTTATGGTTTCGCCGCGTTTTTCCGCTTCGCGTATCGCCCAAGCGCGATACAGCTCATCGCGTGTTTTCAGCCCGGAGCGAGGAAGGCTGTGCGTGGCCACGTAGTTCGCTCCTTCGTGTCGGTTTTCCCACATCGCCTGGTGTGCTTCTGCGATATCGGTCAATTCGACGGGTACCGGAGCCATCACATCTATCATTCCTGCTGCGATGCGTTCCTGCATCTCTGCGAACTCGCGCGCGGTGTTTAGGTGCGTGCCGCGGATCTCCGCACTAGGCATCAGAATACGTCTTTGGCGCATCCAAACCTGCGGCGCGTAGAAGCTCAAACGCGAGCCAGCTAGCTCTTCCGCATACACGACCTTGCCCAGATTCGGTTTTACCAGAGCCGTCGCCAGCCCTAGGCCGTCGCGCCCTGCTCGTTCAAAAACAACATCCGGCAAGCCTCGTTTATCCAGGGTGTTACGCAGGAACGGAGCAATTGCCGAACCGATCGGCTTCAGCGTCCGATCAGAGAAACGGCGCACCGCTTCCTTGAATTCCGCCGATTCGGTGAACGGATCAGGCAGTAATGGAAAAGGACCTGGCGGATCAAAATCATCACCCAGCTTGCGAGCGATCGACTCGATACTCACCACCCCCGTTAGCCGTGCACCAAAGCCCAGCGAGCTAACAAATTCTCGCTGCGCCGCATTGTCAGCCAACACCGCTACCTGCGCCCCGAGCGTGCAACCGACCTCGATCGCTTCGATGGCGACGGGGTCGACTACGCCGTCTTCTGCGCCAGGGCCGTAAACTACTAGTAGGGTATTTCCAGCGCGAAGATCGGCTCGTTCGAAAATATCACTGGCCGAGCATCGTCCTTCTTTACCCATAAAAGTGAAGCGATAGCCCGATGAGGCACCGTAGAAAGTGAGAACACCGCCGTCACCAAGCAGTTGGAAGGATCGAGGAAAGGCGTTCTCCCCCGCATGAGAGACCACATAGTCAATGCTCCCACCGACCGAATCCTTGGCTCTTTGAGCAAACTCTGCGCCGGCTTGTTCCCAGGCATCCCATTCCTCGGGCGCTTCCGGTACCGGTGTAAAAATATCTCCCCAACGTTCGTCCTTGCGGTTTAGCGGGACGCCGCCGCAGGCACTCACCCGCTCTCCTCGTGCTTCGGAAGAGACCATACCCAAGACCTGTAGCCCGCTGCGTTGAGCGCTGCGCAGGCAGTCAAGGCCTGTCCCGGTTGCCGCGCCCTCTACAAAGAGACGGCGGCCTGGTCGAATGCCTAGGGTCGTGTAGAGGGCCCGATGGACGGTGCCCATAGTGAGGCCATAGGAGCCGGCCTCTTCAATCGTTAAGCTTGGCAGCTTAGGGTGGAGTTGCGGTCCCTGCACCGTGAGGAACTGCGCATGGCTTCCGTCGTTACGCTCATAGCCTTGGATGCGAAAATCCGCTGCCATCGGATCAAGCCCCTGATCCGGCGCCAAGAGCTCACTCTGCCCAGAATAAATAGTCACGATCTGTCCGACCGATAGGCGGCCTTCTCGAACCAGTTCCTCGCCCAGTTGGGCAATCATTGCTACACCGCCAGAGCCCGTTACCTGCACATCGGCGTCGCGCGCATCAAAGGGGGATACAGGAATCCCAGTAATCGCCCAGATGTCATTGAAGTTCATTTCAGAAGCGAGTACGAACACCAGCGCTTCGTTTGGACCGGGCGTTGGTGTTGGAAACACAAGCAGTTCTTCTGCCCGAACGGGATCGTCATGGGCAGGGGCACCGTCCTCGTCTCGTTTGCGAACACCCATGCCGTATTGATAAGCGGGAATCGGAGTAACGCCGGGGAAAAATGGCGCATCGAGGGCGAGAAGTTGGCCTGCCTGTTCAAGCGTCTGACGTTGGTCCTCGCTCGCATTGGCTGGGACCGGATTGTGCTTGATCGGAAGGGGGCTGCTGCGGCGCTCAAGGAATTCGCGGATTCCCACCGGTCCTGCCTTCGGATCGCAAACGGCCTGCGCAAACAACTCTGCTTCGTGGGCTAAGCCGGCACTCTGCCCATGTTTGGCGCCGAAGTGGACTGCGTCGAGTACTCGATCTAGGCAGTGGCTTCGTCCGCCCGCGGTCAGCTGGGAGAATGTTTGCAGCAGCCGCGGTGCGTTGAGTACCGAACCACCGATCTCAAGCGTTGAATCACGGCTACCAAACAGCGCTTGTTGCTGCTCACCCAGCGCTGCTAAGGGACCGCTTTCAAGCAGATACTCCCGCAGCAGAGCCATGGCAAACTCGACCGCGCTTTGTCCTTGTTGTTGCACGAGGTAGTCCGCTAAGCCCGCGTCCAGAGCTTCCTTCGCATCGATGTTCCGACCGGAGGCGATCAGATCGATTGCCTCTATTAAGCCTTCATCGCCGCGTCGCTGATGCAGCCTGCGTACGAGTCGCTGGGTGCCGCCATAACCCGGAAGAAGATTCAGGTTTATTTCTGGCTGACCGAACTTCGCTTGCTTGTCTGCGACGATGCAGCCGCAGGCCAGGGCTAACTCGCAGCCTCCGCCTAGAGCGGGACCGTTTACCGCAGCGATGACTGGCTTGCCCAGATTTTCGATCACGGAAAAAGCCGTGTGCGCTGCGTTTGGCGGTGTCTGTGCAGACTCCAGGTCACCGGCTTCGCCAATTTCCAGAAGCTCCTTAACGTCCGCGCCAGCGACAAACGCGTTGCGAGCACCGGTTACCACTAACGCTTCGATCTTGTCTTGCTGCGAAATATGTTGCAGCACCGTATTGAGTTCATCTAGGGACCGCTCGTTCAGTGAATTCACCGGGGGTGAATCAATGGTGAGCAGAGCGATAAAGCGATTCGGTATTAGTTCATGGGTTTCAAGACGCAGGGAGCGATAGGTTTGGACGATCTCGCGCGCTTTCGTGAGCGAGCCGTGGGACTTCCAGCGCGCGACAATGTCCTGAATTTCGTCCACGACTTCCGGGTTACGCAGCGTCGATAGGTCGCCTAGCGGCTCATCCAATAAGATCGCGCGAAGTGTCCTGCGCATGTACTTGCCGGAGCGAGTCTCCGGAAATGCGGGGATCACCAAAAAGTCCGAAGGAACGGCGGTCACACCTTTTTCACTGCGTACCAGACCTTGCAGCCGGGTAAAATCTTCATCGCCGAGGCGAGACCCTGGTGCGGCGATTAGAAACGCTACTGGTGTTTCACCTTTCTCATCGTGGGGCGCGCCAACGACCACAGCGTTTCCTACCGGCGAGTCGGGCCGCAGGGTTTTATCGCGGAGAATAGCCCCTTCGATCTCTTCGGTGCCGATTCGATGACCGGAGACGTTGATTACGTCGTCGGAGCGACCGTGCAGGGTGAAGGCGCCGTCCATGTGGCTACGGGCATAGTCGCCTTGCGTGTAGGCTAATCCATCGTCCCAGCGGTTGAAGTACACCTCGTTGAAGCGTTCGATATCGCCGCGCCAGTCGTCACTTTCAAGATTATCAGCGTCGCCCCAGATCGTACGTGCGAGATAGGGGTAGGGCTGCGTAATCACCAGTTCGCCTTTTTCTCCTGGCTCCGCTTTACGCCAGCGGGTCGCGCGGCCGCCCTGATCCGTCTCTTCTGCTACGCGTACCTCTGCCTGTATCCATGGCAACGGCCAGGTTTTCGCGTTCGCTTGTAGATCTTTGTAGTCACCCCAAGGGCACGAGAAGACCATGCCTCCGTGCTCTGTTGCCCAGTAGGAATTAATGTAGTGATCGCAAATTGTGTCCATGCCAAATTGCTGCACCGCCGGAGACACCGGCTCCGCGCAAAACGTGGCAACCTTGACGCTGTGCATGTCGTAGGAAGCCATATCGTCGACACTGGCCGGGTCGGTCATCACTGCCTTCAAGAAAGTCGAGCCCGCCTTAAAAATAGTCGCGCCGTAGCGTTCGATGATCGACGAGAAACGACCTGCATGAGGGAATAGAGGCGACCCCTCGGCGATAACGGTGCTGATTCCTAAAGCGAGTGGTGCCGCGATGAGATAGGCTTGACCGGTAATCCAACCCGGATCACCGACGACATAGATACGATCATCATCGTCCGCATCGAACACCATGCGCATGCTGTGGGCGATTCCCGCAAGCCATCCGCCGTGAGTGTGCACGACGCCTTTGGGTTTGCCAGTGGAGCCGGAGGTGTAAATGATAAAGAGTGGGTAGTCCGCAGCTAACGGAGTCGGCGGGTGCGCTGAGCAAAGCGCGTCCCAAAGATTCTTAGCTGGCAGCGCGGCCAGTTCCTCGGTGGTGGCGCATAGGTGCCCGGACTCAGCGGCTATGGCGAGTACGTTGTCTGTCGCTTGGGCTACTAGTTCGTGAGACCAGCGGTCTCGATTGTGCCTCACGATGTCCTGGCCGGTGTAACGAACCACTATCACAGTTTCGGCGATGTGTTTCACCGCCGCCAACTCTCGTGCAACGGCGGTGCGCAATTCGGCTGAGCGTTCCGCTGGAATCGCGTTTTCCTTAGCTAGCGCCTCCCCCAACTCACGCATAAGGTCACTGCGCTCGAGCGTGATTTCACCGGCCAATGCAGCGGCCACAGCAGTCTCGATCCTGGCTTGTGCCTCTCCCAGCTCATAGCCGGTCAGAACCTCACTCAAACACGCGAGTGCAGAGACACGAGGAACAAAATTATCGAGTGCCTGATCGGTGTAGGCTTCTTTAAAGGAGACGACCTCCGCGTTGCGGTAACCGCCATCGGCGGTAATGACCACGGTAGCGCCCGCATCGTAGATGCGATCCGAGAGCGTTTTCGCAGAGAAACCGCCAAATACAGGTGTGTAAATGATCCCAAGGCGCTTTGCTGCCTCGGTGTAGTAGATCTGATCAAGAATATTCGGAAGATTGAACGCAATCCTATCGCCGCGCTTTAACCCGACAGAGCGGAGCACTTCGGCGCGCAGCACCGTCTCCAGCAGCAGCTGCGTGTAGGAAACCTCGATCTGCTGGACCGGACCTCCCTTCCCGTTATTGCGAGATGGATCCCAACGGTCCCCCTCGAATACCAGCGCTGTGCTGTCGCCTCGTCCGCTAAGTACGTGCCGGTCTACTTCGTTGAAACAGGCGTTGGTTGTTGCCCCTTGATACCACCGAAAGTAGGGCGCCTCGCCCTCGTCTAGTGCGATTTTCCACGGCCGCCACTCGTCATCATAGACGCTGGGCTCAGACTCGGACGCGCTTGTGAGCGCTTGCCAGTGGCCGTCGTCGTCGCGCGATACCCAGTCTCTACCATCGAACCAATGCAATTCTCGCGATGCAATGTCGCCGTGATAGCGTCCCGGATCGGTCTGAGCGAGTTGTCGATGTTCTGTCTCGTCATCCGCGCTGGCCAAACGGCCCCAACGGTTAGTAATATCCAGCACGAAAATACCCTCATAAATTATTGTATTAATTAGTAATTTTCTTGCTTACGATGGCGCGACGCGGTGCTTTGAGTAAGCGAATGGAATTTGTACGGTTTGCCACCAGGCGTAGATCAGCCGCCACCTCGGCATACAAAGAACCCCTTGCGAAATCGCGGCCCGGTTGGCATTTTTTGATCTGCACCCCTGGTGGACTTATCGCCCCCCTGATGCTTCGCAAACGTTATACTGTGCAGCGAGCATCAACGGCACTGCATTGAATAGGAAAAGTACGGTAAACCGTGG
>JBCBZV010000086.1:0-18089 GCA_039815155.1 Pseudomonadota bacterium | reverse complement strand
TTAAGGTCTTTCGGGTGGAACTCCATACGATTTAACTCGTAGTCGAGCGCTAGTTCCTCAAGCAGCCATAGAGTCCGACTAGCCCTGGAATTCGGTGCAAAATGAAGCTTCAACATTGTAGATTCTCGTGGTGTTCAAATTTAAGGAGTGCGCAACCTTCTCTACGCGGGCAGAGGAGAGGCTTTGCAAAATCGTAACTTGATCAACGCTGGCTTTGATACCCGGCTTTAAGTTGACGGTGTCAATATTAATGAGAGATTAGGTCGGTGCGGTCTGTGTGTCAATATCCGTCGCTGATGGCGAAGAATGACGCCGCTGCTGTTAAGGCTGGTAACTATCTCCTAGGCTAAATCTCGCCGAGCCACCGGCGATCGCTGAGGCAACTCTCTTTAATGGAGTTAGGATGAATGTGCGTTGTGTAGCTGACGGTCTGATTCGGTCGTTGATAGGTCGATCAAAAAAAGCGGCCTTCGATTGAAGGCGAGGCAGAATTTTATTTTTGCGAGATGGGGATTGGAGAAATGAAAGAGTACGAGAGTTTAATTTTCAGCAAGCAGGACGGGTTGGCGTCAATCACTTTGCATCGACCAGCAAGTGCCAACAGCATGAACTACACCCTGGCCAGGGAACTGGCAGATGCTGCCCAAGCAATTGACTCTGATCCCGCGATTAAGGCCGTGATCGTGACGGGCAGTGGTCGTTTCTTCTGTGCCGGTGGGGATATCATTTCTATGGCGAAGCTAGATGAAGGACTGCCGCTCGAGGTAAAGCGAATGGCTGATGAACTCCATAAAGCAATCTCGACCTTTGCCCGAATGTCTGCTCCTGTAATCATGGCCGTAAACGGCACGGCGGCGGGTGCTGGTTTTAGCTTGGCAATAACAGGAGATTTAGTTATTGCTTGCGAGTCTTCAAGTTTCACAATGGCGTATACGAACGCTGGTTTAAGCCCGGATGGGAGCTCGTCCTTCTACCTACCTCGGTTAATCGGAATCAGAAAGACTCAAGAGCTGATGTTCACTAACCGCGTGTTGTCTGCCCGTGATGCCCTGGAGTGGAATTTGATCCATCGTGTAGTTGCAGATGAAGATCTGCAAAAACAAGCACAAGACATGGCTGAAACCTTGCTTACCGGCGCTCGAGCTTCTAACGCTGCGATAAAAAAGTTACTGCTGCAGACTTTCGAGAACGGTTTAGAGACTCAAATGGAGATTGAGGGAAGATGCATTAGAGATTGCGCGGCGTCCAGCGATGGCGTCGAGGGCATAAACGCCTTTGCCGAAAAGCGAAAACCGAATTTTGAGTAGAAAAGGAAAGTTAATGAACTGTTTATGCTGTTCCTTGGGTAAACTTGTCTATGGTCTCCTTCAAACTGGTCAGCTGAATCGAGGAAATCTATGCGGCGTATAGCAAAGAACATCATCAGGTTCTTACTGCTGGCCCCGGCGCTCACACTCCTAGTCATGACCTATGCTCGCGCGACGGCTGCGGGCGAGTTTGTTTCTGCCGTAAAGCTCGATAAGGCCGAGGCGATGATCTACCCCGGCGCTGCTCGTGTGGGTGCACGAGAGGGCAGGGTCACCATTTCTTTTGACGTCAACACGGATGGGACCACGAGCGATCACGCGGTTGAGTATTCGACCGGTGATGTGACCCTAGAAAAAGCGCTGATTAAAGAGTACGCGAATACACTTTTCAGTCCTGCAATGATTGATAAAAAACCTGTTTCGACTCGCCGTTATCACAACATGGTGTTTTACATCAGAGGGAAGTCGCGTGGCGTATCGCGTGGAGTTCGAAAAGAGTGGCGCCGATTCTGGGACGCTATTGAAGCTAAGGATCAGGCTGATGCTCTAAAACGTGTGGAGCATATGGAAAAAGTTGCCCACAGGAGTCTTGTTGACGAGCTTTACCTTCAGTTGGCCTGGGCTAGCTATTTCGACTTTGCAGAGAACTACGATGCGGCGCATGTTCGGCTGGATGTGGTGCATTCGCTTTACTCGGTCAACAAGAGCATGCCCGAGAAGCTTGTACAAGAACCGACTTTTTTCGCTCCGCTGTTCAAGAAGTACCAGTATGAAGCGCGCAACGCTCTTATCGGAGATGCGCAGCAAACGTTAGCGGCGCTGATCGAGATGGGAGGGGAGACCAAGAGTGCCCAACTCGCGAAGCAGCACTTCGAGGGAATGGTGAATGAGTTGGGAGAGCAGGAACTCGTCACGGATATCGTTCTTGAGTCAAGCCCGTTCGGGGCGAAGCATTATGTGGGTTCGTTAGGGCTATACCGTAACATCATTGAAGTCAGAGATATCAACGATGAAGTTTGGTCGATAACTGTTGTTTGCGGAGATTGGCAGCGTACCCTGAGAAGCGAGGACTCAGCGCGGCTAGTGCTCACTGGGGGCGAAGAAAGCTGCACGCTGTTTGCGCGGGGGGCGCAAGGGTCTTCCTTTACGGTCGTCCAATACGCGAGTTAGTTCACCGTCCATCCAAGATCGGCGCGCCAGCGTCGCTACCTTTCCCGGGCCGGATCTAGTTGGTGCCACAGCATATCGGCCGTGGAGTTGCACAGTTTTCTGCGAATGGAAGCGTTTGAGTAAATGCCGTCCAGAGTTAGCCGGCTAATTCCGTGAAGCGTTCCCCAATAAATCCGGCTGAATTCGGTCACATCCACGTGACCGGCGATGCGCCCTTCATCTTGAGCGCGCTTCATTCTTGCAATGTCGTCCAAGAGCGTTTGCTTGGCAGTTGCGACCAGCGATTCCTGTGGTTTTGCGGTACCCCAGGATTTGCTGCTGTACATCAGGTCATAGTACTCCTGATTCTTGAGCGCAAAGTTGACGTAGGCATTTACCAGCGCCCTGAGAAACTGGTTGCCGGGGCTGTCTTTATGTCTCTGCCGTACCGTCCGCATAGCCCGCTCGAACTTCCGAAAACCTTCTTCTGCGACCCCAGCGAGAAGCGCGTCTTTGTTTTTGAAGTGATTATAGGGAGCGGTTCTGGAGACTCCGAGATTCGAAGCAAGACGCCTAAGTGATAATGCGGACTCGCCTTCTTCGCGCAGAATTCGCGCCGTCTCTTCGAGTAGGACTTGTTTTAGTCCTCCATGATGATACCTACGCTCGTCCGAAATGGGTTTTCCTGCCATGGGGCGCCGATCCCGCTACTGTGACCAAAAACTTAGCGAGTTCTAATGCCCTTGCCAAGAGCGGTGGACAGGTTTTTCGGCGCCCACCGCACTTGTTCGGTAGCCGGTATAGGCTTCTGACACACAGCTATCGTTATCACTTCAGCTCGCTTGATGACTTGCCCAAGACCTGACGTGCGACGATTAGCTGCTGTATCTGCTGCGTGCCTTCAAAGATATCGACGATCTTGCTGTCGCGAGCAAATTTCTCAAGCAGATTTTGTTCGCTGTAGCCCAGGCTTTGGCAAAGCTCTACGCAGCGCAGCGTCACGTAGTTTCCTACGCGGCCAGCCTTCGCTTTGCACATCGATGCTTCTTTCGAGTTCGGCTGACCGTTATCGGCCATCCATGCGGCCTTCAGGACTAGGAGGCGCGCGCCTTCGAATTCCGCCTCCATTTTGTATAGCTCTGCTTCGATCGCGCTGCAGTTGCTCGGTTTAGTGGAGTAATCCAGATGAATACCTTCTTCCGATAGTAAGTCGCGCGCCATGTCCAAAGCTGCACGCGCGATGCCAAGGGCCATTGCTGCCACCGGCGGACGCGTGTTGTCAAAGGTTTGCATGACGCCGCCAAAGGACTTCTTCCGTCCCTCTTCATCAGCGGCGACTTCCGCATTGCCCAGAATGTTCTCGAAGGGAATACGGCACTCGCTGAATGTGATCGCAGCGGTGTCAGAAGCTCGGATGCCCATCTTGTGCTCGAGCCTGGTGACTTCGCAGCCCGGGGTACCTTTGGGTACGATAAACGATTTGATGGCCGCTTTGCCTCGGCTCTTGTCGAGCGTCGCCCAAACCACCAAGGTATCTGAACGTTCTCCAGCGGTGACGTAGATTTTCTCTCCGTTGATAACCCATTCATCGCCGTCACGCACGGCTGTGGTACTGATGTTCGCAGAGTCGGAACCGGTCCCAGGCTCCGTAATACACATGGCCGCGTAGGTGTTACCAAATTTCTCACGTTGCTCGGGCGTGCCTACCGCATTGATTGATTGCGGCATTACCAAGACCACTGCCGGGTATCGCAAGGAAAAAGCCTAGATCGCCCCACGCGAGAGCCTGCATACCGACTACGGCGGCAATATTGCCTCCATTCTTAACCGCATCGGGGTCCTTTTCTTGCTTATCGCCCTTTGGCTTTGGCGTATTGCTGACCAGGATCGCTCGAACTTCTTCCATTTCTTTAGGATAGGTGTGCTCTTGCTTATCGTATTTCCTAGAATACGGGCGCATCATATGCTCCGCTAAGAGCCGGGCGTTCTCATAGGTCTTCTTATGTTGATCGGAGATTTCTAACTGAATCATGTTGGGGCCTCCCTATAGGCTCTATACGCTGGCTACACCATCAAGAATCGCAATTGCTCGAAGATTCCGGTACCACATTTCAACTGGGTGTTCGCGACAAAAACCGTGTCCGCCCAGCAGCTGCACGCCGTTTGTACCGATTTTCATCGCATGTTCTGCGCACGCCACTTTCGCGAGGTAGGCTTGTTCGTGGAAATCGAGTCCTTGCTCCGCGCGCGAGGCTGCTCGCCATGTCATAAGTCGCATTGCTTCTAATTCGATGGCCATGTCTGCCACCATGAATGCCACCGCCTGTCGGTTGCTGATTGGTTCACCGAAGGCTGTACGCTCGTTGACGTACTCTTTTACGTAGTCCAGTACGCCCTGGCAGCATCCCACGGCGAGCGCACACAATCCTATTCGGGAAAAGCTTACGAAGCGCTGAAGATCGAAGTTCCCTTCTCCCAGCATTGCGGAGGCGGGAACGATCACGTTTTCGAACTGCAACGTGGCGAGTTCAATCGTACGTAATCCCATGTGTTCTTCAGGTGTTCTGGAGAGTCCTTCTGGATTGCCTTCAACGATAAAAGCTCTTGGTCCTTGATTCTCTAGATAGGCGATCACAAGCAGCAGCTCAGCGCTCGCTCCAAGCGGCACCATGCATTTTTCACCGTGGATGGAATAGTCTTCGCCGTGGGGACGCGCCACACACTGCGGAACCATGGGATCGAAGGTTGCGCGAGGTTCCATCAAGGTCGTGCTCGCCGCGACGAACTGTCCCGTGCAGAATCGAGGCAGATATTTCTCTCGTTGCGCATCGCTACCCTGATCCAAGAGCGTATTTACGAACGCTTGCGGGCTAATCGCACCAAGCGTAAGCGCGAGATCACCCCAAGCCAGATCTTGCGCGTTGAGCGCGTTGGAAACGGGTGCGCGAGCCATTCCGGCACCACCTAGGGCCTCTGGGATGGGAAGCAGGGCAAGCCCAAGCTCCGCCGTTTTATCAAAAAAGCCCTCTGGAGTGGCGCCCATCTCGTCCGCGGATTTTGCGATCGCACGAATTTCCTGAGTTGCGAATCGTTCCATCGTTTCCTGGCTCATTCGCTGCTCATCGTCACGAGTGAGATCAAAAAGTGTTACGTCTATGTGCGCGTTCATCGCCAGGCTCCATAGATTCTCTGTAATTTGTTTGCTGTGTGCATATCGATCTCGCGACTCAAGGTGTGGATTGGAAGTTATAGACGTTTCCATGCCCCATTGCGGGTGCCATGTACGACGCCGCCGGTTAGATGATGAGTGTTACCTTTCGTAGCTCTCTAGGGTGTTTACTAAGGTACTTCTTGTTTGACTACGGTTCAGCGGATTCCACTCTATGCAGACAGATTAGAGCCCAATATTGACGACGTCAACATAAAAGCAATGAACGTAGAGAATAGCAACCAGAGCGCCATTAAAGAGGGTGTGGATCAGAACGTCGGTAAGCGATGAAGAAATCATAGAGAAAAAGGCTGCATGCTCTGAATTACGGCCATTACCGATGGGATACGCAGAGCCGGATTCTAGGCCGATTTAGTGACTTATTTCCTTATTTTTGGTCTAACTATTAGCCTCCTGATGCGTGAATCGCAGTTCTCGCTGAGCAGCCAATTAGCATTGCGCTTCTAGCAGGAAGACGCCAAATAAGCTTTAAATCCTAGTATTTAGAGATCTTTCGCAAGCTATTACGCGCCAAGTTGATCATCGGAAGAAAATCCCCCGAACTCGTTTGACTAAATAAAAACATTTGTGTATGTTTTGTACAGGTGTCATCGTTTGCTAAACGTGAAACCTAGCTCTTAGTCGGTTGCAAGCTCCGAAAAAAAGTGGCGCATCGACCGAAGAAAGGGCAGTGTTTTGCCTTCTGTTTTCGTACAGAGACCGCAAGCACAAAAACTATAATTCTAATCGTGGGGGAATAACGTGGATAAAATCCTTTCTCATGCGTTCGCACGCAATAGCATCTTGGCGTCACTACCTGCTGCTGCAGTTATGGCGGTTTCTATTCCTGCACAAGCACAGGACGCGGCTGCGGGCCGTGTTATTGAAGAAGTTGTTGTGCAGGCTCGACGGCAGGATGAGACTCTTCAAGATGTACCGGTCACCATTACTTCCGTGGGTGGCAAACAGCTAGACAATTTCCAACTAGATCAGGTACAAGAAATCGCCGAACGGGTTCCGAATATGACGGTGCTCTCCGGCTCATCTGGTTCTGGCGGAACGATCATTCTACGCGGGGTGGGAAGCTCCAGTATCAGTGCTGCCTTCGATTCGGCGGTGGCGATCGACATCGACGGCGTACAGATCGCCCGGATGCGGATGGTCCAATCGGCTTATATGGATCTCCAGCAGGTTGATGTGCTGAAAGGTCCTCAGTCGCTTTACTTTGGTAAGAGCGCCTCCGCTGGAGTGCTTGCATTCCGGTCCGCCGATCCTACCAGTGAATTTGAAGCTAAGCTTGGCGCTGGCTACGAGTTTGAACAGGAAGGTCAGTACCTAGAAGGTTTCGTTTCTGGACCTCTAACCGACGAATTGGGAGCGCGTCTTGCATTTCGTTACGCGTCTACCGATGAATTCTGGGAGAACAGCGCACCAGGCGTATCCGACCCCACGTTTGGTGAGGAAGACTTGAATTTTCGGCTGACCCTTGCCTGGGATCCAAGCGACACCTTTAGTGCTAACTTCAAAACCACCTTTACGGAGCGGGAGGCGGATTACGCGATTGGAGCTGCTGACATTCGGTGTATTGTTCCCGGCGACCCGCAGCCTACTAGCTTGCTGCAAATACCTTTCCCCTCGGGCTATGACTGCAACGAGGATGACGGTGTCGCTCAGCTCGCTGATCCTAATCCGGCGCATGCGGTGTTATTCGATGGCATCCCGAACATCGAGCCCTTCGAAAATCTGGATACGAATCTCACCCGTCTCTCCGTTGACTGGGACATAAACGACAACCTGACGTTGACGTCCGTTACCAGTTACTTCCTTATGGAAGAGGAAGGTAACGATAGTTACGGCTACGACTTGAACGGCTTCGGTACCGGGACAACCGTTAACGAAACCGAGTCCTATGCACAGGAGTTTCGCCTGGCTGGGAGCGTTGGCGAGAACGTCAGCTTCCTTCTAGGCGCTTTTTATCAAGACCGAGAGCTGCTCTTTGAGACGGCTCAGCACGTGATCGGCGCACCGCAGCTAAATGCTCTTGTGGGCTTGCCCAGCGGTGGAGATGTCAACACGGGTTTCACCCATGACTGGCGTAAGGTTCACACCACTGACTCAGAGACTCGTTCGGTGTTCGCAAGCCTTACGGTGCAGGCGACCGACAAGCTCGAACTGACCGCAGGTGTCCGCTATTCGGAAGAAGAGCGAACTCAGGTCATCGAGGTTCCGGAGCTGCATAGCACCTTGCTTAATCCGGCCTTCGGTTTGGCGCCCCTCTTCACGGGAATCACTCCAGGATTTAACTCTGGTGATATTGCTTTTGAAGACGATCAGTGGACGCCCGAAGTGAGTGCCCTGTATTCGCTGACCGATGACGTCAACCTTTTTGCGGCCTACAAAGAGGGGTACAAGGCAGGAGGTAGTGACAACAGCTCGTTGCCGAGCGCGACCCTAGCCGCGGCGGTGCAATCGCAGGACTTTTCTGACCTTCTCTTCGATACGGAGACCGGAGAAGGCTTCGAAATCGGCATGAAGGGTCGTTTCCTAGAGGGCAGTTTGCGACTCGATGTGACCGCATTCCGCTTTGTTTACGAAGACCTACAGGTGCAGACCTTCGATGCGCAGGCGGTTCAATTCAACACCAACAATGCCGGTGAGCTGGTATCTCAGGGTGTCGAAGCGGACTTCACCTGGTTGCCGAACGTCGACGGGTTGTCTGTGTATGGAGCGGTCTCTCTCCTCAATGCCGAGTTCACCGATACCTTTGCACCGGAAGGCTTTGATCTGGATGGTCGCGCAGTCGCCGGTGCCGCAGACTTTGCTTTCAATACGGGTTTTGACTACTCCCGTGAGTTTGCAGGGGGTATGCAGTGGGGCCTGAACTTCAACACCTCTTACTCGGATGGCTATGAGACGGAAAATGGCTTGCCTACTGGCTTTATTCAGGATTCCTTCTGGCTTCTAAATGCGAGGGCGTCCATAGGCTCTTCGGACGGTCGCTGGAACGTTTCTGTAATGGGACGAAACCTGACCGACGAACTGTATGTCGTGACCTCAACCAGCCGGCCGTTTGCAGTCGCTGACAACAATCAAAACCTTCCCGGGGGCATTGGTCAAGGGGATCAGGTCCTGAACTACAATCGTGGCAGACAGCTGTTTGTCCAGTTCGAAGTGAACTTTTAGATCCCGCTAAACGGGGTCTTCGATGCACGTTCGCACGCTGATCGCCGGCCCTCCGCAATTCGCGGAGGGCCGGTTTCTCCTTATTGACTTATCTACACAACGCCGCCTCTATCGGATTGGCACGTCGGAGCAGGTAGCGGTGCTATGAGTACTCCAAACGACGCGGCGACGGTGGACGCTGAAGCCACAGAGGACACTCGGCCACTGCGCTGTGTTTTGGTAGCAGCAGGTCAATTTCACGATATCGACTTTGCGCGCCTTGAGCTGCTGAAGCTCCTTTCGGAAGACGAGCGCATTCGGGTTCGCGTGTTCGAGGACTTCGAGCATGTAGAAGCAATCGAGAGTGCTGATGTGCTGGTCAGCTACACCTGTAACTTGGTACCTAGCCTGGACGCGCAACATCGACTCAGAGAGTTCGTGGATCGTGGTGGCCAGTACTTTGCATTGCACGGTTCCAACTCAGCGCTAGAGTTCCTCGAGGATGGGCGCGTGGCCTCGCCAGACCTGATGCCTGTTTTTAGTGACCTTCTCGGTTCTCGCTTTGTAGCTCACCCCCCGATATCGGAATATACGGTCCAGGTCGCGAAATCAGAGCACCCTCTGGTGCAAGGCCTCCCCGAGAGCTTCACCACGAGAGATGAGCAATATCTGGTAGCGCATAACGCCGATATCGAAGTGCTTCTCGACACCCACTACAACGGAAAGGACAGCCTCGAAGGGTTCGTTGATGACGAACTCCCGGCAGCTCGCCATCCGGTGTTTTACATCCGGCGCCTAGGTAGCGGCAGTGTGCTTTATTTGACCCTCGGCCATTGCCGGGGCCACTACGATATGCAGCCGGTACTTGATTGGTGGCCTGAAGTGGATCGCTGTGGCTGGGAGCAGCCACTGGTTTACGAGCTATTGCGGCGAGGTATTCGGTGGATTTGTACGCAGGCTATGTCTGAATCTGACGCCTAGCTTGCTCAGCCGCTGCAGCTTTAGCGACGGCCGAGAAAAATAAACGGAGGAAAAAATGGATCTAGGACTTAAGGGTAAGAAAGTTATTCTGACTGGCGGAAGCCGCGGCTTGGGTAGGGCGGCGCTCGAACGCTTTGCCGAAGAAGGTGCCGACATCGCATTTTTTTCGCGAAACGCAGAGCAGGTAACGGAAGCGGTTGAGGCTTTGAGTGCCCATGGCGGTACAGTTTTTGGCGAAGCATTCGACATGGAATCTATGGGTGACTACCCATCGTGGCTGGAGCGGGCCGTAGCCACGCTTGGGGGCTGCGATATCTTTGTCCATAACGCAAGCTCTTCGGGAGCCGGAGCAAGCGGGGATTGGGAGGTTACCTTTCAAACGGACATCCTGGGGTGTGTAAAAGCCGTTGAGGTTCTTGAGCCTCACCTTGAACAATCCAGCGATGGCTCAATCATCATCATGTCCAGCACGGCCGCCTTTGAGACTTTCATTCAGCCACAAGCCTTCAACGCATTAAAGGCGGCCTTGATTACCTACGGAAGCCAGTTAAGCCAGTCACTGGGGCCAAAGGGTATTCGCGTGAACATGGTCTCCCCTGGGCCTATCAAATTTGCCGGAGGGAACTGGTCGACAATCGAGCAGATCATGCCCGAACTCTACGAAGCCACCAAGGCGCAGTTCGTGCTAGGTGATTTCGGCGAAGCAGATGATGTGGCTCGCAGCGTGGTGTTCCTTGCAAGCCCCGCTTCGTCCTACACAACCGGTACCAACATTGTGGTTGATGGTGGTTTCACCAAGCGTGTGCAGTTCTAATTGAGGGAGACGGTGCGATGCAAGCGACAGCAATAGTCCTTCCGGTTCTGGCCATGGCGATGCTTTCGTTCATCATGTTTTTATGGATGCTGCTCACTCGCATGCAGGCCATGACCGCGTTGGAGCTTGGTCCGCAGGAGGCGCAGGACACGGCAGCCTTGCGAAAAAAGCTCCCGCATCAATCGAATCAGGTGGCAAACAACTACAACCATCTGTTTGAACAACCGGTCGTGTTTTACGCGCTCTGCTTGTCGATTGCTGCGCTCGAACTCACGGATACTTTTTTCGTTGTCTGCGCCTGGATCTACGTTGCTCTTCGAGTTTGCCATTCCCTTGTGCAGGCTATTATCGATGTCGTTCCGCTGCGCTTCCTGTTCTTCGGGTCTGCCTGGCTGCTGCTAGCGCTCATGACGATTCGGGAAGCGATCTTACTGATCTAGTGTCGAGGTCCCCTTGTCCGAGATAGAAGGGTTGAGTTGATGGAACCGCTAGCAAAAGTGGAGAGAACATGAGCGAAGGTCGTCTCGCCGGGAAAATGGCGCTGATCAGCGGTGGAGCTAGCGGTATAGGTGCAGCTACCGCGCGGCGCTTTGTGGACGAAGGGGCCGCCGTTATCTTAGGTGATATACAGGAGCAGAAGGCCGAGGAACTAGCACAAGAACTTGGTTCATCGGTGCACGCCTTTCGCCTTGATGTTACCCAGGTTCAAGATTGGGAACGTATCTTTGAGCAGGCTTCGGGCTTAGGTCAATTGACGACCGTGATCAATTCTGCGGGAGTCAGTATTCCCGGTTCGATTGAAGACATCGACTTGAGCGCGTTCCATCATACCTTGGGGATTAACCTGGACGGTGTGTTCCTAGGATGCAAGTTCGGTGTAGAAGCGTTGCGTGATGTAAAGGGGGCAGCGATCGTCAACGTGGCCTCTGTCCTCGGTGTCCAGGCCGGTGCGGGGTTTGCCTCTTACAGTGCCTCCAAAGGTGCCGTACGGCTACTTTCTCAATCGGTCGCTCTTCACTGCGCTGAGCAGGGCTACGAAGTTCGGGTCAACTGCGTACTCCCGGGGCCGATACACACGGAAATGGTCGAAACATATATTGAAGCTGGTGCGAAAGTCGGCCAGAGCCGTGAAGAAGTGCTCCAGGGATTTGCGAACGTGACTCCGGCGGGTAGGTTGGGCCGACCTGAGGAAGCAGCGAATGCGATCGTGTTCCTTGCGTCTGATGAGGCTTCGTACACGTCCGGCGCAGACCTTGCGGTAGATGGCGCAATGCTTGCATAGCATCGGTAGCTTTTTGGTCAAATTCTCTGCCGCATGAACCTGATCGATTTCACGCTAGGACTGGTTGGCGGCAAAAACAGTGACGTGAGGTTTAGTACTTATGGCTGAAGCGGCAGGCACACAACAAGATCCTCTAACTTGCCCAATAAACCAGGTGAATACTTTTGACCCCGGTTTTTTACAGGATCCGCACCCCTTTTACGCGAGGACTCGAAAAGAGGCGCCAGTCTATCGCGACGCAGCGACGGGTATTGTTTATGTAGCAACCTATGAGCTGGTCAGGCAGGTCACGCGCAAGCCGGCCGTGTTCTCAAATCGCTTTGCGGAGGTTTTGAACGCAGGTGGGCAAAACAAACCGTCCGAGGAAGAGCTGTCGATTCGCGCCCAGGGCGTTCCACCGGTTGACACGATGCTTACGGCGGATCCTCCCGATCATACCCAGTACAAGAAGATTGCAATGATGGCCTTCAATGCGCGTCGAGTGCAGGAGATGACTGGGTTTGTAACGGACCTATGCCACGAGCTGGTCGATTTGATGCCGGAAGACGGATGCGAGTTCAAAAAACACTTTGCGGCTCGTCTCCCGATGTATGTGATATCGCACACGCTTGGGGTTCCACGAGAAAAGTTCGATGAATTTGAAGCATGGACCGACGCGTTCATTCTTCAGCTTTCTGGCATGGCCGATCAGGAACAGCGCCTGTGGGCAGCAAAGACTATCTTGGAGTGTCAGCAGTATTTTCTGGGTGTCATCGCGGAGAAGCGGCGCAATCCGGCAGACGATGTTATATCGGATCTAGTTCACGCGAAGCTTAGCTATAAAGGAAACGAGAGTAGCGAGAGTAGCGAGAGTGACGAGAACGGTGAACGCTATATGCGAGATGCGGAACTGATTTCCATTCTGCAGCAACTGCTAGTGGCGGGGAATGAGACGACAGCGCATACACTCACTGCTGGTCTTCACTATCTTCTACAGCGACCTGATGCTTTTCGTAAGCTTGCATCCGATCCTACTCTGGCAAGTAACTTCGTCGAAGAGACGCTGAGATTTCTTACTCCGACCAATAACATGTGGCGCGTGGTACAGAGTGATGATCGCATCGGCGAAGTCGATGTATTCGCCGGAGATCTAGTGTTGTTGCGCTATGGATCCGCTAATCGCGATGAGACTGAATTTGACGCTCCCGACGATTTCGATATGGATCGGGAGAATGTGCGCCGACATGTGGCGTTTGGGTCTGGAATTCATCAGTGTTTGGGATCCCAGCTCGCGAGAAAGGAGATGATTATTGCGTTTCCTATTCTGCTGGAACGACTAGCGGAGCTTAAACTGGATCATTCTGGAGGCGAGTTGCAATATCTTCCGAGCGTACTGTTGCGCGGCGTTGAGAACCTGCACGTCACCTATCGGAAAAAGCCTCGCAGTGAATAACGGCCTAGAATTTGATGTTTTAGCGGATTGTGGTCATAGCTGATCGCAGCGCTCGCTCCCGGTTTCTAGCGGCGGCTGATCTCAGGCTCTATGCACAATGCTGGAGCGAGCGCTGGGCTATCTGGCGTGTAACCCGTAATGGCTTGGACTTGATCTGGTAGACGGTGTCGGGCTCGGTAGCAAGCGGACGTTAATGAGTCATAGGTCGACGGGCTCCTATTGATACGAATCAGACATCCATCTGGCTGCTCTTTAGGTCTTCTGCCTCTGATATTCAGTTTTTCACTTGGTTCCGATCGGTAACCAATCAGCGGACTTATCGAGCATGGCTTGCACACAATTCCTGAAGGGCCCAGAAAACGGACTAAGGGAATCCTCCCACCATTTCTGTGCCTCTTCCGATTGTAATAAGCCAACCATAAGACGCTCGTACTCACTCCAAATATCCTCTGATAGGAAGCCTTTCACGTATTGGATGTATACGCCTTCAGCAGAGTGGAAAACCTCAGCTAAAAACCAAATCTAGTCGCGTTGGTCTTTAACAGATAACGGTTTACATTGCGCAACTTCATCGTAAATACGTTTCAAATTTGAGTCAGCAGAGACGCGTGCCACCAAATGCGCAAGTTGCCGGGAAGCGTCAAGCTCTATGTTTGCACGCGTGCTCTGAGAACTTTGTTTAATCTGAAGCGCCAGATAAACAAGTGTGGCCAGCACAGCTAGTGCACCTACCCATTCACCTAACGCGCTGACTGCGTCCCAATTCATGACGGTTACTCCTTTAGACCTTACGCCGCCAACAAGAGCGCGATGTCCGCGCGCGCCGTTGCTTGGGCTTGTTATCCATGTAGGCCTTCACGAATAACCTCGGGATGCCGGAACGCAATTTGGATTAATGCCTTTGCAGCACCTGATGGCGTACGACGGCCCTGCTCCCATTCCTGTAACGTACGTGGAGAAATTTGAAGAGCCTGTGCAAACTCGGTCTGTGAGAGGCCTGATTTCAGGCGCGCGGCTGCTACTTCGTTCGCAGCAATCGTCGTTGTTCTAGCCACCTTTCCTGCTTTCATTTCACGTACCGATTGAAGCAGCTTTTCGCCAACTTCAGCGCCCGTATTGGTTTTCGATCTTTTACTCATTTTCAATTGCCTCACGAACTGCCTTGAGAATATGGGCGGGTATCTTGCCTCGAACACTCTTGGTGTAAATCACCAGCAACCAGATTTCCCCGGATGCCAATTTGTTAAAATAGATAACGCGGGCACCGCCGCGCTTTCCTATGCCTAGCATGGACCAACGAATTTTACGGCAACCGGCACTACCCGGAATAACGTCACCTGCCTCTGGATTAGTTGCGAGCCACGCACAAAATGCTCCACGCTCCTGCTCAGACCAAATGCGTCTAGCATCTTCTTGGAAAGTTGGTGTTTCGATCACCGTATACATCAACTCAGTGTACGTCATTGACGGATCTATGGCGAATGATTAACAGCGCACCAAAGGGATTGAGATCGTTTTTGTATTTCCTCTTGATACTCCGTCGTCCTCATTAATGCTCTCTAAAACTACTTTTTTGTTTCAATTCTGTCGGCAAGTTTTTCCGGCGTAGCATCAGCAAGAAACCGAATCGAGAGAATCACTCGGAGGTTACACAAGTGAGCGGAAAGTCCGAAAAAAACGGCACCTTGGAGATCTTGTTTTTGCTTGGCTCGGCGAAAAGTCTGTCAAAAGATAATCGACACGCGAGTGCTGAATGAATTTCGCGAGGCCTCACTTCCGCTACTGGCCGATGACAGCGCTCACTGGGTGTGACTGCAAATGTCCGCTATGGGTGGAAGCTCGACCCGGCCTGATAGTGTGTGTCGGGTCACGTAGGAGCTATTACTCCAATCTGTCTACTGGTGTTCTGGTGGACGAAACTGACCGTTGTTTGCGCTAACACCCCCATCAACGGGCAAGCTAGTACCGGTGATAAAAGAGGCTTTAGATGACAGAAGCCAGCTATGCGCTGTTGCAACTTCGCTCGCGCGTCCCCAGCGTTTGAGAGGGATGCATTGACGCAGGGCCTCTTTACCCGCTCCTTCAAAACCGGCCGTCATCTTGGTCTCTACCGGGCCAGGGCAGAGGGCGTTGATTCGAATGCCGAGACACGCCAGCTCCATCGATAGGGAGCGAACCAGATTAAGTACCGCTCCCTTGGATGCGTTGTATGTCCACATGCCCGGATCGCCACGAAGTCCGGAGATCGAGGCTGTTACCGTGATCGCGGAACCCTGTGCCATTTTCTTGCAAGCTGCTCGCACGCCGAGTACGACGCCGCGAACGTTAACATCCATTGTTTGATCGAATGTTTCCAGTGTTTCATCAAGAAGAGCCACGGGTACGGCCATACCTGCGTTTAACACGGCCCCATCAAGACGACCGAATTGGCGCAGAGCCGTTTCGACGGCGGCCTCGTTGTCTTCTTCCTTAGTGACGTCACAGCTGAGCGTCTCAAGGGAGGCGTTGTTCTTAGCCCAAGAAAAATCCGAACCAGCAAGATCCGTTGCAAGCACCTTCGCTCCGTCTAGAACCAACTCGTCAGCAGTGGCGCGGCCGATACCGGATGCGGCACCTGTGACCCAAAAAACCTTATCTTTATGGAGCGACGACATGGGGTGTTCCTTTTGTTATTGGCGATTTAGAACTCGGTATTCGAAGCGGTGTATAGCGGCGTGGGAATCATCGGCGCAGAAATCGGCGTGCTCCCCTCAGCTAGCGTCAGATAGGTCACTGAACTCCCGATAAAACTCTGCACTGTCAAAGTAGTCTCGCCAGCGTTTTATTTTTCCATTGCTATCGAGTTCAAAAACTCCCATAACTCGGATTGTTCTTCGTTTACCTTTCATATCGAACCAGTCGGTTCGTTCTGTAAGGACGACATTGCCTGCAGCCGCAATATGATGTGTCTCGAACGCGGCGGCTTCGATGCCGGAGAAAGCAGCCATTTTTTCGCGGACTTGGTCGATGCCTTTAACCGTTGTTAAGGGCACATCTTCCCACTCGATATCGTCTGCCAAGAAAGAATAAATCTGTTCTGGATCATTTGCAGACCAGGCCGCAAAAAAGCCTTCAATAATAGCGATCGGACTCATTGTATTTTCCTAGCAGAAAAGGAGAAAAGTACTTAAGCACGGTACGGTTCAGCTACTGGCGCTCGTCGCCCTAGATGATCTTTAAAATCATTTTGCCTTCGTTGGTTCCAGCGAACAGGCGCATGAAACTATCGAAAGCGTTTTCCAATCCTTCATCGATATGTTCTTCGATAACAAGCTTTCCTTCTGCAGCCCATGTGCCCATCTGCACAGCCCCCTCAGCAAAGCGATCGATGTAGTCGGAAACGAGAAGGCCGCGGAGTTGGGATCGGGTCACGATCAGTTGCCAGAGATTTCTTGCGCCCTGCCTTTCTGTGTTGTATTCGCTAATAAGACCACAAAGGCCAACGCGAGCGAAGTCATTGAGATTCATTAGGCCTGCATCCAAGACTGAACCACCGACGTTCTCAAAAATGACATCAATGCCCTCTGGTGCAGCAGCGGCGATGGCGTTGCTTAGCGCTTCTGTGTCTTTCCCTTTGTAGTCGATCGCAGCATCGAAGCCATACTTCTCCGTCAGCTTGCCGCACTTTTGCATTCCGCCTGCGATGCCTATGGCGCGGCAACCGTGTATCTTCGCCAATTGGCCAACCAGGCTGCCCACCGCTCCTGCGGCGCCGGAGACAAGAACGGTGTTTCCTTCCTTCGGTTCGCAAACATCAAGGAAGCCGAAGTAGGCGGTCATGCCAACGGCTCCAAAAAGGGACAGGTAGTTGGTAACGCTGGGTACCAGGCTTGGTTCTATCGCCTGAGTAAAGCCACCTTCTACGGCAAGGGAGTAGTCTTCTAAGCCGTTTAGGCCCATCACCCATTGACCGGCTGTAAAGCCGTCGGCTCGGGATTCTTCGACGATACCTATGGTCGTGGCTCTCACCGGATCATCAAGCGGTATGGGTGGCATATAGTTACCGCTCTCATCCATCCACCCTCGCATCGCTGGATCGAGTGACGCGTAGTGGTTTCGTACCAAAAATTGACCTTTGCTAAGAGCGGGCGTGTCTACCGTTTGCAGCTCAAAATCCTCAGGGACTGGCATTCCGTCCGGACGCCTTCTCAATAAGAATTGTCGGTTAACTGCCATCCATCATTACCCCTTATATTGGCTGTATAAGTTTTCTGACGACTCCCCCTCGCGATCTTAGGGCGTAGCGGAGTACAAGCGATCCAGGCTTGCGGATGCAAGCTTGGGGCTAGTCAAAAAAACCGAAGGATTCGGCTTCTGTTTATTCTTACCTTCGGCGATAATGAAAACAAACATAAATGTTTTTGTCTATAAGAAGAGGGATCTCCTATGGGTATTCGTACACGGCAGTGGCTTTTGAATGGTCATCCGCGCGGAAGAAACATAATCGATGACGACTTCCAGTTGGTTGAAACTGATTTGAAGGATCCGGGGGCGGGTGAAATGCTGCTAGCCACCCGATACTTGAGCTTTGATCCGGCACAAAAGGGCTGGATGGAGAACATCGCTGACTATGTTGCTCCGATGGCGATTGGAGATGTGATGCGTGGGGGAGCGATCTGTGAAGTTCCTTCATAAATCTGAGTGATCTTAGCATCTCTCATCAACCTTTCAACGTGATACTCCTTTACGTAACCGTACCCGCCATGAACTTGGAT